>NZ_RAWF01000034.1:0-48760 GCF_003612075.1 Corallococcus sp. CA041A | reverse complement strand
TCCCGCGCTCGTGCTGCCGCGCCGCGTGGCCGCCGCCACGCCGGGCCCCGAGGCCGTGACCGCCGCCGCGTCCGCGCTCGCGCTGCTCCAGTCGAAGCTCAAGGGGCCCAGCTGGAAGGTGACGCGGCTGGCGCGCAAGGCCCGCCACGCGCTGCGCGCCCTGGGCGGTGTGGACCCCTCGGCGCACCCGGCCCTGGCCGCGCCCTTCACCGCGCTGATGGCGCACGTGGTGGGGCCCAAGGCGGAAGGACGCTTGCCGGTGCGCCACGCGTTGGGGCTTTTGTCCCAGGTGGACGTGACGGCCTTCCAGCGCGCGGCGGAGATGTGGAAGGCCGCGCCCGCGGGCTCGGTGCCGGCGGGCGTGGCCGCCGCGCGGACGCTCAACGACCCGGAGCTGGCGCTGCGCGTGACGGCGCTCCTCTCCGAGCGCCCCGACCTGCGCGACGGCTCCGAGGACGCCTGGACGAAGCGCTGGACCGTGCTCAAGCCGCACGTGGAGGCCCACCTGTCTGGCGCGGGCCAGTCGCTCGCCGCCTTCGTGGGCGGTGTGGACGCGGGCGGCGACGCGCACCTGTCCAAGCGGCTCGCCCGGCTGGGAGCGTGACGCCGGAGGCCCGCGCGTCACGCCCTGGCCTACGGCGCGCCTTCCGCCGCGGACGCCGCGGGCTTCTGGAGGGTGGCGGCCGTGGGCTCGCGGTCCATCTCCTCCTCGGGGTAGGCCTGCGCCGCGTCCAGGTACTTCTTCGACTGCACCCGGCGGCGCTCCGCCTTGCTCAGCCCCTCCGGGCTCAGCAGCGTGGGCTCCCCGCCGGCGGACTTCTCCACCACGTGGCCGTCGCAGAAGAACCACTCGGTGCGCCCGTCCGGCGACAGGCGCGCGAAGAACACGTCCGGCTGACCCACCTTCACGGGCTTCGGGCACCACGTCTCGCGCGCCTTCGCCTCGCGCTCCCCGCCCTGCTCGCGCCACTGCTTCTGCGCCTCGCGCAGCGCCGCGGCCGCTTGAATCCGGGGCCCCAGCTCCATCCGCTCCCGCGTCTCCGTCAGCAGCTCCCCACCGCGCCGGGCCAGGTCCGGGAACGCGCCCGCGCGCCGGAAGTCGCAGGTCTTCAGCGCCTGGAGGTTGGCCTCGTGCACCTTCAGCACCGGGGGCAGCGTGCGCAGGCCCTCCTCCAGCAGCTCCAGGTGCTTCGCGTGCTCCAGCCCCTTCGGGTCCAGGGCCTGGTCCGTCTCCTTGACGAAGCGGGCCAACAGGCCGTTCACCGCGGTCAGCTCGTCCTGGAACCAGCGCGGCTCCGCGTCGCAGGGGCTCGCCTTCGCCCCCGTGTAATCCCGATACTCCGCCCGGGACATGCCCAGCGCGTAGTGCTGGACGGGCGGGGCCTGCTTCGCCGCGCAGCCCCCCAACACCGCTCCCAGTCCCAGGAGCGCGATGCTTCGTGCCAGTGTCGTCATCCGGCCCATTCTGCCAGTCCTATGAGGGCAAACAAACCGACAGGATGGTTCCTGGAAGGGGAGCGGCCGGGGGAGAGGCTGTGAGTGACAGGGTTGTGACAAAAGCACCGGCGGGCTTTCCGGGACCGCGACCCGGGGTACGAGGGGGAGCATGAAGCCCCGGGCTCTCCTCGTCATTGGCATGCTGGCCGCGTTGCTGGGGGTGTTCTACCTGCTGGCGGCCCCGATGGCGCCCCTGCAGGGGACGCCGGAGCCGGAGTCCACCGTGCTGCCGTCGCGGCGGCGGGTGACGGACATCACGTTCCTCTACAGCACGGAGAAGCGCGCGTGGGTGGAGGCGGCGCTCGCGGAGTTCGAGCGGACGCATCCCCGGGTGCGGGTGACGCTGGTGGGGCGGGGCTCGCTGGAGGCGGCGCAGGCCATCCTGGAAGGGCGGGAGAAGCCCACGGTGTGGAGCCCGGCGGACAGCGCGGAGTTGCGCATGCTCGCGGCGGATTGGGCGACGGACGCCTCGCACGGGCCGCTGTTCGCCACGGAGGGAGACGCCGCGCCGCATCCGCTGGTGATTACGCCGCTGGTGTTCGTGGGCTGGCAGGACCGGATGGAGGTGTTGCGCAAGGCGGGCGGGGGCTCGGCCCTGTCGTGGAAGACGCTCCAGCGCGCGGTGGCGAGCGACCGGGGCTGGCCCGCGGTGGGCGGCCCGCCGGAGTGGGGCTTCGTGAAGCTGGGCCACACGGACCCCCGGAAGTCGAACTCCGGCCTGCAGGCGCTCCTGTCCGCGACGCTGGAGTACCTGGGCCGGCGCGAAAGCGTGAAGGAGGGTGACCTGCTGGATCCGGGCTATCAGGCGTGGCTCCAGGGACTGGAGCGGGGCGTGACGCGCTTCGAGCCGTCCACGGGCACGTTCATGACGGACCTGGTGCGCTACGGGCCGTCCCGCTACGACCTGGCGTTGGTGTACGAGAGCCTGGCCATCGCGCAGTTGGATCAAGCCCAGGGCCGGTGGGGGCCGCTGCGCGTGGACTATCCGCCGGTGACGCTGTGGAGCGACCATCCGGCGGCGGTGCTGCAAGCGGACTGGGTGACGCCCGAGCAGCGCGAGGCGGCGCTGGAGTGGGTGGCCTTCCTGCGCAGCCCGGAGGTGCAGGCCCGGGCGCTTGCGTTCGGCTTCCGGCCGGCGGATCCGTCCGTGCCGCTGAAGACGCCGGACGCGGACAACCCCTTCACGCGGCTGGCGGCGCACGGCATCCGCGTGGACGTGCCGCCCGCGGCGGACGTGCCGGATGCGTCCGTGCTGCGCACGCTGTTGGAATTGTGGACGCGCATGGGCGTGGGGCGCTGAAGGCAGCCACGCACCGGCACACCGTCGCGCGGCACCTACCGCACGTGCGCCACGAACTCGGAGACGCGCAGGGCCCAGGCCTCCGCGGAGTCCAGCTCCGAGCGGGCATCGCAGTAGCGATCGAACGACGCCTCCGAACCGTCGCGCGCGAAGAGGGCCGCGTTGAAGTCCCTCTGCGCCGTGGTGAGCCACTGGCTCGCGCGCATGCGCAGCCAGTTCGCCACCTGCGGGGTGGGATCCACCTGGTTCAAATCCAGCGAGGTGGGGTGCAGCTCCACCATTTCTCCATCCTTCTCAGACTCTGGCATCGCGTTCATGGATCGGATGGTTGCCACGCCCCCCAGGCTGAGCACCCGACCCGGATGGACGAGACAAACGTCGATAGTGAGCAGTTGCCGACGCTGAAATCTTCGCTGGAGGACGGAACGTCAGACTGGCGGGCTGCGTCAGATGACGCCGTCCCACCCGGTGTCATTGCGACGGAAGGCGTCCCGGATGGCCTGAACGGTGGGCTCGGGAAGGGGACCCTGCTCCAGGGTGCGAGCGTTGGCGCGCAGGTTCTCCAGCCGCGTGGTGCCCACGATGCAGGTGGCCACGCCCGGCGCGAACGCGGTGAAGCGCAGCGCCAGCTCCGGCCAGTCCAGGCCGTCCTTCTGGAGGGCCATGCGCTGCATCCGTTCCCAGTACTCGCCCACGTCGTGAGCGTAGGGGCGCCCCGGAAAGCGCCACGGCGCGTTGGCCAGGGGCCGCTTGGCGATGACGCCCACGCCGCGCTCCTGGGCCTTGGCCACGCCATGGTCCAGCGAGCGCTGGTCGAAGAGGTTCACGGACGTCTGCACCACGGCGAACGCGCCCGTCTCCAGCGCGGCGTCCAAACCCGCGTTGTCGCCCGAGTACGCGGCGGCGCGCACCTTGCCCGCCTCCACCGCGCGGGTGAGCGCTTCGATGAGCCCCGGGCGGTGGAGCACGTCCGGAGGACACGAGTGGAAGTGCAGCACGTCCAGCACGTCGGTGCGCAGGCGCTGGAGGGCCAGGTCCACGCCGCACGTGATGCACTCGGGCGTCCAGTCCTCCACGCCGGGCACGCCATAACCGCACTTGGTGGACAGCACGAACTCGCGGCGGCGAGCGCCGAGGAACCGGCCGATTCTCTCCTCGGACACGCCGTAGCTGGGCGCGGTGTCGATGAGCGTGATGCCCGCGTCGAGCACGCCGTTGAGGAGCGCCTCCGCGTCGGCGTCGCTCAGCGCTTCACTGCCCACGGGCCCCGCGCCGAAGCCGAGCGCGGACACGGTGAGACCACTCTTCCCCAGGGGGCGTTGAATCATCGGGTGGGCCCCTCTCCACGCGCGGCCAGGTCGATGAAGCCTCGGATCCAGATGAGGTTCACGGCGTCACAGGCGTCCTGCGACATGGGCGTGGTGGTCTCCAGCGCGGCGGCGTACGGCACGCCCTGACGCATGTACCAATCGGTGACGCTGCCGTCGTGGAAGACGATGAGGCCGTGCTCGTCCGCGTAGGCGTTGTCATCCACCTTGCGGCTCTTCACCACGGTGGCATGCGCGGCGGCGGCCTCCTGCATGGAGTGATAGGCGGTCTTGTCCCCGAAGACATACGCGTACGTGGCGACGCCGCCCAGGTAGTTGTCCTGGTGGATGTCGAGCGCGGCGTCCGGAGCGGGAAAGCGCGCCAGGTCCGTGCGCACCGCGCGCGTCTCCTTGGGGCCGCCGTCGTACAGGGCCCAGCGGAGGATGGACGGGTCACCCACGAGCTCGCCGCGCCACTCGCCGGGAGCGACCTCGTAGCGCATGAAGTCGTTGTTGGGCTTCTCGCCGCTGCGGTTGTAGCGGGTGCCGTCCTCGAAGCCGGAGGGATTGATGCACGGGTAGACGCGCAGGCCCACGCCCTTGGACTTCGCGTACGCGACGATGTCCGGCAGGTGCTTCGCGAGCGTCAGCGGGCCGGCGGGCTCCTCCCCATGGAAGCCGGACGTGATGACGAGCCAGCGGTCGCCCGGGACGATGAGTCGGAAGAGGGGATAGTCGCGCCCCCCTTCATGCACCTGGCCGTATTCAGAGAGCTCCCCCAGGGAGGCGTGGGAGCGGATGCGTCGAGCGTAGTCGGTGTAATCCACCGACCGACAATAACCGCGCGCGTCATCCCTGCCCACGAAGGTTCACGGTGGGACACGGAATGTGTCATTCCGAGCGCACCGTGAGACCCACCCGGGCGGGGTTACTTTTCTCCGGTGCGCTCGCGGAAGTCGCTGACCAGCTCCTGGCGCTGGGCAGGAGTGAGCGTGCGGTGGACTTCGAGCACGGCATCCACGGCCTTGTGGGCGAAGGCGCGAGCGGCGTCGATGCGCGCGTCCACCAGGGCGTGGAGCTTCGCGGAGTCAGGCGTTTCGGACGCCAGCTGGGCGACGGCCTCGGAGCGCGCGGCCTTCTGGCCCTCCATGAGCGACTGGCCTTCGTTGAGGAGGCGGTCCTTCACGGCGTGGATGGAGGAGCGCTGGGCCTCGGTGGCGTTGAGGTCATCCAGCTTGTCGTCCAGCTTCCAGGTGACCATCTGGTTGATGCGCTCCGGGTCGGGCGTGCCGCGGTGATGGCGGCCCCAGCCGAAGCCGGTGAGCAGGGTGACGGCGACGACGGCGGTACCGGCGATGACGAGCGTCTTCTTCATGGCGTGTGGCTCCAGGAGTGGGGGGCTGTTTCCCGCTGCTTGACTGGAACCAATATGGAAGCCGTCGGTTGCGGTGATTTGAGCAGGGCGTGAAGAAGTGTGAAGGCTCAGCGGCCATCCCAGAACGCCATGTCGCCGTACTCCCAATCCCAGGGCACACCGGCTTCGCCCAACACGAAGCGAATGAGGTGGGGATAGGCGGGTTCGGCGCGGACGTCGTTGCTCAGGATGAGCACGCAGCGGCGTCCACGCGGCAGGCACACAAGAGTATTGCCGGTGCTGTCGTTATGGCCGTTCTTGAAGAACCCGCGCCCCTGAGGACCGTCGAACACCACCACGCCAAGGCCTGCCGCCAGGTCCTTGCGCCGTGACTCCGGCGGCAGTTCGTCCTGCAGGGTAGGGAACTGGCTCCGGGTGGTGATGGGCAACTGTGGAGAGGTCATCCGGGCGAAGCTCTCCGGAGACAGTCCCTCGCCGCTCACCAGCGCGGCCGCGAAGCGAGACAGGTCATCCAAGGTGGTGTCCATGGAACCGGCCGCGCGCACCCTGCTGCGTTCGTCGTGCGGCCCCACACCGCCGTCGGCCTTCCAGCCGTCAGCCAGGTTCTGTGCGAAGTCCGGCCGCCACGTCATGCTGGTCGTGCGCATGCCGAAGCGGTCGAACACGCGCCGTTGCATCTCCGCACCCACGTCCAGCCCGAGCCCGCGTTCGAGCACGAACTGCATCAGGATGATGCCGTCGCCTGAATAGGCAAAGCGGCTGCCCGGAGCGAAGTGGATGCGCAGCCTCTCGTCTGGTTCGAGGAACCCGAAGTTGGCAAAGCCAGCGCTGTGGGTGAGCAGGACGCGCGGCGAGATGTCCCGCCAGCGTTCATCCCCGGCCAGATGGGACCAGGTCGAATAGCGGTCCTCGTCCGGGTATTCAGGCAGCGGCTTGTCCAGGTACTTCGAGATGGACGTGTCCAGGTCGATGCGCTTCTCGTCCGCCAACTGCATCACGAGGTACGCGAAGACCGTCTTGGTGATGGACGCGCCATACATCACCGTGTCCGTGCGCAGCGGCTCGCCCTTCGCATCGCGTGCGCCGTAGGCCCGGGTCGCGACGACACGACCGTTGTCGATGACCGCGATGGCCAGCCCCTTCGCGCCGGTCGCGGACATCGCGCGAGCCGCTTCCGCATCCAGCGCGGCCACGTCGGGAACGGGCGGCGATTCACGGACCGCGGACGTCGTGGCACAGCCGCTGGCAAGCAACACACACAGGCTCCAGGCACGCAGCCTCTTCATGCAATGGGCTCCCATCCGCGAGACATGAAGCAGACCCTATCGTCCGTACAACGAGTGCGGCCACGGCCGATTGCTCCAAGGCGGTGGATTCGCGGCGTGGCCCACACGGGCGGTACCCTCGGCCGCCTTGGATTCCCTTCCGAGCCGTCCTACGCCACCAGCCCTCCGCTCCCCGAGTCGCCGCGTCCGCACGTGTGATCGGTGCTGGTCGCGTTCGTGCTTCTCCTGGTGACGGATGTCGTCGCGAGCACCCTCGTGGCAAGCATCGAGATTGCCCGGACGGATCTCGACCCACGGGACAGCGCGGCCATGACGCGCTGACTGCTCGGCCAGCAGCCGCTGGATCCGCTCCGCTTCGGCCAGGCAGTCCGCGGCGCTCATCATTCGTTGGCACTGTGGCATGGAGGCGTCAGACCTCAGCCCCAAGCCAATGGATCAGAGCAGTCCGTCCTGGATGAGCCCACGGCGCTGGTAGTCCTGCATCTGCGCGCCGTCGTGGGCCACCACCGGGTGCAGCTCGGGCGCGGTGCGCAGCAGGTCGTGCAGCCATCGCAGTTGGTGTGCCATCGCCTGTGCATCCTCGCCGCCCAGCCAGTTGGTGAGCCGCGGGTGCATCCTCGGGAGCCGGATGTTGTCCTGGTGCCAGGCCACGTCGCCGACGAGCAGGAACTCGCGCCCGTCGACGAGCCGCACGTACACCAGCTGGGTGCCGGGCGTGTGGCCCGGGGCCTTGATGAGGACCACGCCGGGGCGCAGCAGGTGCAGGCGCTCGTACTGGAGCGGAGTGAGCCTGGCGCGCAGCTCCGCGGTGAAGCCGGCTTCCTGCGCGAGCGGGCTGCGCAGTTGTTCGTCCGTGAGGTGAACCTTGCTCGCCACCTCGTCCAGGTATGCCGAGTGCGCGATGCCCGCGCAGTGGTCGAAGTGCTCGTGGGTGACGACCGTCGCGTCCGCGCGGCGCAGCGCCTCCTGGACCCGGGTATAGGCCGCGGCGTCGAACTCCGAGCCAGGGAACTGGGCCCGCTGTGTCTTCTCGTCGTTAACGACGTCCACCAGCACCGTGCGGCCGTCGGCATAGACGACCTGGTACGCGTAGAAGTCGAAGGTGGCCTCTCCGAAGCCGCTGCCGGCCACCACGAGCGCGTGCGGCACTCCGGAGGCCCGGCCCACGCGCTGGCTGCGCAATCCGGTGGGGAGCGGCGCGCCGGTGGAGACGGCCAGGGCCCGGATGGCGCCCAGGTCGGCGTCGAAGCGCGAGGTCTCCGGTACGTTCACGTCGCTCAGTCCCACGGCCGCGACGACGACCAACACCAGCAGCAGGGCCGCGACAGTCAGGCCCGCGCGACGCAACAGGGTTCGCTTCATGGCCGGCATCTTGCCGACTCCCGCCGCCACCCTGCGTGAAATTTCCGCGCTGTGCTCACCCGCGGTGAATCAAGCGGTGCCCTTCTGGGGGCGCAGCAGCGCGGTGGCCAGCACGACTCCGTAGACCGCCGCGCTTCCATGGACAGCGAGCGCGAAGGCGAGCGAGGCACCGCCATGCATCACGGTCAGCGCGTCCACGATGGGCATCACCATGCAGGCGAGGACGAAGACTCCCGCGGCCTGTCGCTGCCGGATGGCCACCAGGGCGAACATCGCCAGTGCCACGCCGAGGTCCCTGCCCGCCTTGATGTACAGCCAGGGGATGACCTCGCTCCCGGAGTCGCGCAGACCGAAGCCCCTGGCCGCGCTGAGCGGGTCCCGCGCGGCATTGAGGCTGAGGAACAGCATGAAGGCGCCCAGCAGCAACGTGAACAAGGCAGTGGGAGACGTGAGCTTCCAGGGCAACTGTGAGGGATTCGGGTTCATGAGGCCTCCAGCCGAAGAGTGGGTGTCATTCATGGCTGGGAATGTGACGGTCTGGCCTCGGAGCCGCCATTCGCGGACGGCTCAACCTTTTGTCTGAAACGCTCAGGGCGTGAGCGCTGGGGGCAGCCCGCTGCTAGCCTTGAGGGCATGGACCTCTCGCATGCTTCCGACCTGCTGGGGCAGATTCTCGAGCGAACCCGGCTGCGAGGGCAGCTCTACTGCCGCACCGTGGCGCGGGCTCCCTGGGGACTGCGCTTTGCGCCCACGGCCTCGGCGGCCCTGCATCTGATCCTCGCGGGCTCCTGTCACCTCACGCAGGGGCGGGACACCGTCGCGCTGGGGCCAGGGGATGTCGTGCTGCTGCCGCGCGGCGACGGGCATGCCGTGGCGGACTCGCCCCGCAGCCCCAAGCTGAGGGTGGAGGAGTGGCTGGCGACACGTGGGGAAGGGGCTTCCTCGTATGTGCTGGGCGGGGCCGGCGTGGAGTCGCGGGTGCTCTGCGGCTTCTTCGCGTTCGACGAGCCGGGAGCGCATCCCGTGTTGCGGCTGCTTCCCGAGCGGGTCCACCTGCGGGGGGCTTCCGAGGACGCGCGTGCCCTGTTGCCCACGGTGTCGCTGCTCGAACGGGAGTACGAGCGGGGAGAGCGGGGCGCCTCGGTCATCGTCTCCCGGTTGCTCGACATCCTCCTGGTGCAGGTGCTTCGCGCCTGGGCGGACGCGCAGCCGCCGGGCGGCGCGGGCTGGCTGGGAGCGCTCGGCGACCGGACGCTCGCGAGCGCCCTGGGCTGGATGCACGCGGAGCCAGGGCGGAGTTGGACCGTGAGCGAGCTGGCGCGGCGCTCGGGGACCTCCAGGGCGACGCTCGCGCGGCGCTTCGCGAGCGAGGTGGGCGTGGCGCCTCATGAGTACCTCACGCGGCTTCGGATGCAGGAGGCCGCGCACGCGCTGCGCGAGGGACAGGACGGGCTCGCGGCCATCGCGGGCCGCGTGGGTTACGAGTCCGAGTTCGCCTTCAACCGGGCTTTCAGGCGGGAGATGGGAGTGCCTCCCGGCGAGTACCGGCGCAAGGCTCGTGAGGGCTGAACCGGAGTTCGTGCGGGGCTTCGGCGCTGCTTCACAGGACTTCGGCGTTTACGGGCTGAACATGCCGGTGAGCACGCTGACGCGGCCATGAGGCAGCGAGTGCTTGAACCGGCTCGTCGCGAGGTCCGAGCCGGGCGGGCACACGTTCTGGGGGGGGCAGTGTGCAGCACCGCCACGCGCGTCGCGGTGGTGGAATCGTTGCTCGTGCCGAGGCGGTAGATCGTCACTTCGACGTATAGGCGGACGTGTGCAAAAACATTGGACTTCGCTCTGACCTAGAGGTTCCAACGGGCTCGCCTCGGACTGCTTGCCCACTGGCGGGCGTGCAGTGCGAACCATGCGGCAGCAGCTGCTGCTAGTTCCGCAGGAGCCCCCTGTTCAATCTCGATTCCATCAGGTGGTCCAACGTCAACGCCTGCTTCTTGCGCCGGGACCCCATCGTCCCCATTTAGAAAACTACGACTCCAGCCACCACGAATTGCTCGGCCGTCGAAGTCGAGTCGCAGTGTGTCGCGAACTGCTCCGTCCTCGACGAAGTCCATGGACACGATAAGCCACGGATGTCCCTCCGCGCTCTCGTGCTGCCACACATCAAGATCCGGTTGAAGATGGAGCAGCGCCTCCAGAAACCTGGCCTCGGCATCAGTCCTCGCGACGTCTTGGAGATCAGGGATTGGCATTTCCTCATGATGAGGTCGTTCTCCTCTCGCTCAAAGTGGGGAGGTAGCATCGGTCGCCATGGATTCACCTTCCGACCCGTCCTCCACCGCCCATTCGCCGGTCCCCACATCGCCGCCACGCGTGTGGACGGTCCTGGTTGCGTTCGCGCTCCTGGTGACCGCAATCGTCGTCGGGGGCGTCATTTCCGCCAGCATCGCGATGGCGATGGAGATGCTCCGCGCAGGAGTGAAACCCCAGGACACGGTAGCCATCCAGGCCCTGACTGAGCAGCTCAAGTCGATGCCCTGGCTGATGGTCGCGGCCGTGATGACGTCCAGTTGCTTTGGGTTGGTCGCTGCGCTCCTGGGCGGGTTCTTGTCCCCCACGCCGTTGAAGCAGCGGCTGCGCCTGGACGCGGGAGCGACGACGCCTGCTTGGGCCTGGGTGGCCGCGCTGGTGGGCTGCTTCACGATGGGGCAGGCCATGGAGAGCCTGTCGGTGCTCGCAGGCGTATGGAATTACGCGGCGTCGCTGAAGGGGCTGCAGGCCGCGAGCCAGGGCTCGTTCGTCACCTTCGCGGCGTTGCTGTTCTTCGGCGCGCTGGTCGCGGGCACCGGGGAGGAACTCTTCTTCCGGGGCTATGTGCAGACGCGGCTCGTGGAGCGCTGGGGGCGCACGGCTGGCATCGCGGGCGCAGCCACGCTCTTTGGCATCCTGCACTTCGACCCCATCCACAGTCCCATGGCCCTGATGATGGGCTTGTTCCTGGGCTGGCTCGCGGAACGCACGGGCAGCGTGCGGCTGCCCATCTTCGTCCACGCCTTCAACAACCTGACCTCGTTCCTGCTGTCTCGCTATGCGCCGTCCACCACGGAGCTACCAGCCTCCGTCCACGTGACGTTGCTGGCGGTGTGCTCGCTGGCGTTCGTGGGAACGGTGACAGCACTGCGGCGGATGGATGCCCGGCCGCCAGAGCCTGTGCTCGTCGGGCCCTGAAAGCATCTCAAGGACCCCCGGCACCGCGAGCCTCGCCCGTCCCATCCGGCAACTCCGCCGCGAGCTTCGCCCTCAACGTGACCACGATGTCCGGAGGGTCTCCTGCCACGTCGCGCAGTTCCGCCGGATCCGCCACCGTGTCGAAGAGCTGCACGCGCCGTCCCTCCGTGGGTGTCAGGGCGGGGCACGGCCGGCGTCCCCTGGGGCGTGCCGGGCTTTCCCCGGTCCGCCTATAAGGGTTCCATGCCTCAGCCCCAACCGGTCGAGCTCACCCCGCGTCGTCGCCGTGCGCTCCTCACGCAGCGGCTCCTCACCGAGCGGCTGGCCCCCGAGGAGCTTCGCGGCCTGCTCGCCGCGTCCGATCCGGAAGAGGTCCACGCGGCGCTGCTGCACCTGACGCGCCGCCTGGCGCGGCTGGAGGGCGGTGACACGCCAGTGTCCCTGATGGAGGCGCTTCCGGCGGCTCTCGGCGCGTGCGCTCCCGAGTCGCAGGTGCTCCTCGCCAGGCTGGCCCGGCTGCTGCCGCCGGAGATTCCCCTGGCGAGGCTGAAGTCGCTGGCGAAGGGAACGGAGCCGCTCCCAGTTGACGCGGAGGCGGAGTGGCTCGTCACGGAGATGCTTCGTGAACCCGCGAAGCTGGCCGTCCTGCCGGGTGGCGCGCTGCTGTTGCATGCCGTGCAGCGACTCTCCCCATCCGATGGGGTTGACGCGGAGGCGCTGGTCGACGCGCTGTGCGGCCACCTGGACCCGGAGGTCCAGCTCGAGGGTCTTCGCCACCTGGGCGGGGCGCTCGGTCTGGGACTCGTCACGGTGAAGCATGCGCTGGCGGTCGCGGTCCGCGCGCTCGAAGCCCCGGACGCGCGGGTGGCGCTCCAGGCCGCGGAGTTGCTCGCTGAACCCTGGGCGGCGAGGCCCGACCTGGCGCCTCCCCTCGGTTCGCTCCAGGGCCTGCTGGAGCGCTCGGAGCGACTGGCCCTCGCTTCGCTGCGCATCCTCGCCCGTCGAGGAGACGCCGCCGCGCTGCGGCTCGTGCTGGAGGACGGCCGGCGATCGCTCCGGGTGCGACGCGAGGCCATGGCCCTGCTGGCACCCTTCGCGAGCCATGCGGAGTTGCGGCTGTCGCTCCACCTCTCACTTGAGGATCCGCTCCTCTTCGGCCCCACGTGCGCGGGGTTTCTCCAGACGCTCTACCGGCGGGGCGTGCGGTGCGAGCCGGACGATGTCCCCCGGGTGCGCGAGCTGTTCCTCTCCAACCCGGCCATCACGCCCGAGGTCATCGCGGAGGTGTTGAGTCTCCGGCAGCGTGAGTACGTCGAACCGCTGTGGCGGTTGTCCGCCACGGACGCGGACTTCACCCGGCACCTCGCGCTCCTGCGCGAACTGGACGGTCCGGAGGCGTTCGACCTGCTCCGCGCCCTGCTCGTCCGGCCCGAAGCGCGCACGCTCCGGCCGGAGGTCATCGAGGCACTTGGACACCAGGGACACGCCGCCGCCGAGGAGGACCTCCTCGCCTGCTTCGATGCCGAACCCTGGGCCTGCCTCGATGCGCTCCACCACCTGGGCGGCGCGCGCACCGTGGCGTTCCTTCGTGCCCACCCAGGCCTGACGGATTCCGCCTGGCGCTCCGAAGCGCACGCCCTGCTGGCGGCGCTTGAAGACACCTCCGCGTCCATGCCCTCGCCAGTGGAGGCCGCGCCGAGCCGTGACGTGCTCGCGAGCCTTCAGCCCGGCTACGACGACGCGTCCTTCTCCGAGGTCTCCCGCATCGCGCTCCAGACGCAGCATCCGCTGCGACTCCAGGCCATCGGCCAGCTCGGCCATGAAGCCCGGCGGCGCGCACTCGTGCCGCTGGGGGAGCTGTTGCTCGATGCGGACGAGCATGTCCGGTCCGCGGCGCAGCAGGCCGTCGCACAGGTGGGGCGTGGGCTCCATGCTCGGGGCCGTGTGCGCCCGGACCGGCGCTCCGCCCCCGTATCGGAAGACGAAGCCGGCGCGCGGGTCCTCACGGAGTGTCTGCTCGACCTGCTCCAGCGGCGGGACCTGAGCGACGCGCAGCTCGAACGGGTGCTGGGGCAGCTCGTCGGCCGGAGGCATCCCGCGCTCGCGCGGCGGCTGCGGCGCTTGCTGCGCCATGAGGGCGTGCAGGTGCCGAAGCTCGTGCTGGAGTGCCTCGCGCACTCCGGAGATTCGCGGGCCGTGGCCTGGCTGGTGCCCTTCGCGCGGTCGGAGGACATCTATCGCCTGCGACAGGCGCTCAGTGGCCTCGGGGTGTTCAAGGTGGAGTGGGCGGTGCCGCTGCTCGCGGCGGGGCTCGCGCACCCCAACATGAACATCAAGAAGACCGCCGCCGAGGCGCTCGTCAACGCGGGCCCCGGTTGGCCGCCGCCCATCGGGCTGATGCTGGGCTGGCTCCGGCGCCACGACAACCCGGGCCTGCGCGAGTCCCTCATCCGCGCGCTGCGTGCGGCCTGCGGACGGGGCCATGTGGCGACCGTGCTCGATGCACTCGAGGACGCAGACACGCCTCGTGAGCAGGAGTTGCTGTGCGAGCTGCTCTCTGGCGAGCTGTCGCCCCATGCGCTCGTGTCACTCCTGCGGCGTGGGACACGCTCCGCGAAGGTGCTGAACGATGCGGTCCATGGCGGAGTCCTCCTGCTTTCGTCGCAGGCTCGCGAGACGCTGGGGGTGCTGCTGCGGCGCCATGGCCTGTCGCAGTGGATTCCCGCCACGTCCGACGACCCCGTGCAGGCGAGGCTGCTCCGGGAGCGGCGGCTGGATGCGGACCTCGCGTGGATGGATGACGCGCTGTCGTCCGGGGACGCGGCCCTGCTCGAAACCGCGGAAGAGGAGTTCACGAAGCGGCTCGCGGCGGTGGCCAGCGCGGCCCTCACGGACACGCGAGCGGCCGTCCTCAAGCGGCACCTCGATGGGATTCGCGGCCTGCTGGACAGCCCCACGCCTTCCTTGCGGCGACTGGCCCTGGGCCTGCTGACGGCGCTCGCCGGGCGGCTGTCCGAGCCCGAGCAGGTGGGGGCGCTCGCGGAGGTCCGACGCGCATGGACGGGGAAGCTCATCGAACCTCACGAGGCCCTTGGCGTCCTGTTCCGGTTGGGGGCCGTCCCTTCCCTGGAGGAGGCTCGGATGGCTTCCTCGCTCCCGGACGAGCGCGTGGCGCTCTGGGGGACGGAGCGACGCATCCTCGCGGGGGACCTGTCCGGCCCTGGGCTGATGGAGGCGCTGACCCAGGCCCGCGGGCCTTCGGTGCGGCGGTTCCTCGTGCCGTACGCGCTGCGAGAAGTGCCGCCGCTCCAGGTGCTGGCCGCGGCGGCGCGAGGGCCGCACGGGGACCTGTTGGAGCTCGTCCGCGATGAGTGGGGCGCACGCGTGCCGGAGGATGCGCTGCTCGCGGAGCTTGCCCTCGCCGCCGGATCCGGGACGTCTCCGCGAGCGGGAGTGCTCGTGCGGTGGATGGCGGAGGTCGGAACGGAGGCGGCTCGCGCGGCCCTGCGGCGACTCGCGCGCCACCATGAACGGGGGATCGCCCTCGCAGCGCTCGCGGCGCTGGGGACACCCACTTCGGCGGAGGATGAGGCGCTGCTCGTCGATCTGTTGTCCCATGCCCACGTCGAGGTCCGCCGACAGGCCGCGCGACAGCTCTGGCGGGTGCGGGGACTGCCTCGCCTCAAATCCCTGCTCGACATCCTTGGCGAGGCGCGGCCGCTCCGGTGGATCCCTCCGTGGGCCGTGGACCGACAGGATCTGGACGCACTGCGCGCGACGCTCGGTTCCCTCGGAGCCCCGGGCTCCGATGCGGAGAAGTTGGAAGGAGAAGCCTGGTTGGAGTCGCTGCTGGAGTTGCTCGGCGGGCTCGGGTCGAAGCGGAGTCTGCTGCCCTCCCTGGTCCTGCTTCTGCTGGACGTGTGGCGGATGGGCCGGGGTCGGTCGGGGACGATGGCGGCGGACAGGCTGCGCTCGCTCCCGGCGGCCCGGGTGCTGCCCTTCGTCCTTCCGATGCTTCGAGAAGGCCACTCCGCGGCGCTCGAAATCCTCCCGGGCAACACGGTGTGGGGCCCCGAGTTGATGGCGATGTTCCTCCAGGCGCGAGGCCTGGCGCGAACGCACTTCCTGGAGTGGCTCCAGCGAGCGGACCCCGCGCAGGGCCGCGACGGTCGGATGCTGGAGGACGCGCTCTTGCGCATCGTCCACGAGGACGACGGTCATCGCGAGGCGGCGTTGCAGGTCCTCGCGGGACGCGCCTCCTGGGGGAGCCGTGAAGACGCCTTCCGCCTGGCGGACGGGCTCATCGAAATCGTGAACCAGAAGGACGACGCCCAGGCCCTGGCGGCGGTGTCGCGAGGGCTCGAACGGCAGGGCCCGGAGGTGCGGAGTGCGCTGCTCGCGCGGGTCACCACGCCCGCGCTGCGGACGGAGGTCGTCACGGCGCTCGCGCTCCTCGTCCTGGATGATCCGTCGCTCGAAAAGAAGCTCCCTGCGGAGCTGATGCGCGACGTGGAGCGGAGGCTGGAGGCGCTGGCCTGGGAGGTCCCCGAGCCGGAAGTGAAGGCGATGAAGTGGATGGTGCTCAGGCGTGCGCCTCACGTCGTCGAACGACTGACGGGGCTGCTCACCCACCGGAAGCCCTCGGTGCGCCTGCATGCGCACCGGCTGCTGAAGGTCCAGGTGCCACGGGAGCCGTACCTGGAGCTGACCCGCGAGCTGCTCAAGGATGCGGAGGCCGGGCACGTCGTCCGGGCCGTCCGGACGCTCACGTTCGGAGGGCACCTGCCAGCGGTGGCGGAGGTGGCGGCGCTGCTGCCTGACCGCCGCAATGCGGTGGCGCGCGCGGCCTGGGATGGATTGCTCGTCATGGGAGGGGCCGCGCTGCCCATCCTCCGAGGCGAGCTGGCCCATGCCCGCCCGGACCGGCGCGCGCTGCTCGCGCGGGTCATCTCCAGCCTGGAGGATGTGCCGGAGAGGTCCGCTGACGGGGCCTTCAAGGCGAGGCTGGCTTGAACAGCATCCGCTGCCTCAATGCCCGCAGGGACTCCAGGTCGGGAGCAATCTTGCGAACCTCCGACATGACTTCGTCCGCCGCCTCCAACGCCTCTCCAATCAGCCCCTGGCGATACTGTTGCGCGGAGTAGTCCGGCCACTGCGCCCAGCGCGAGTAGAGCCTCATGGGCCAGTCGGCGATGTGGACTTCCACATAGTAGGGCTCGGCTTCTGGTTTCGCGGGACCACAGCGCAAGAGCCACCTGGGCGCCTCCGCCAGCAGGCCTCCGTGGCCGCTCATGGATTCATTTCTCCAGAGATCAAAATAGCCGCGGGAGAACCGCTCACGGTGCGGCCAGTGAGCCAGGCATTCGAGATGCAGCGGAGCGTCGCAGTAGCGCCAGAGCTCATCCCCTTCAGGGAAGGCCCCGCCGGATGTCGCGGTGTACGGCTTCGACAAGTCGGTGCTGCCGCAGATGGGGCAGCTCGTCAGTCCTTCCATGATGATGGCCATGGCGCGGCACCCTAGAGCGCCGAACAGGTTAGGTCACGCCGCGAGCTGATAGCGCGCGGCGACCTCGAGGTTTTGGACGACCGCGAGTCGCCTGAGGTCAAAGAGGTTGCGGCGCGTGCCGCGATAACGGGCCTTCGGGCCCTGGCGGTTGGCGAGATGTGCCAGGCAATGCTCGACGCCGACACGCTCGCGGAGTTGTGCGCGGCCCGCGCGCGACTGGAGACGTAAGCGAAGACGCTGCTGGAGCCGCTCGTCGTCACCCATCGTGACGCTGCGCCCCTTCCCGGACGCGGCCTGGGTACAACTCGAGCGCAGCTTGCACGGCCCGCAGGCTTCCGGGTCGAAGTGCACGACGGCGCCGGGCTCGAAGGGCTCCACCTCGCCAGCAGGGCACGTGAGGGTGCCGTCGCGGATGTTCACTTTGAAGTCGCGCTTGCCGAAGAGTCCGGGCATCGCGCTGGCTCCTCGCCACGGCCGGCAGACGACGTCGCCGCCGCTCTCCAGCACGTCTTCGGCCATGGTGCTGTTGAGGTACGCTCTGTCGATGAGGAGGACGTCGGGGAAGAGCTCCTGGTGGGCCATGTCTTCCTGCAGTGCGCCCGTAGCCTCCTCTTCGGGGCGGTTGGCTGGCGTCACGGCGCAGGCCACCACGAGGTCGGTGTCGAGGTCGGTGCCGACGTGCTGCTTGTAGCCATTGAAGCGCTTGCTCTTGCTCTTACGCCCGTGGCGCATGTCCGGGTCTTCAATGGAGATGCGCCTGTCGGCGGCCACGCCCTGTCGAATCTGCACGCCACCCTCGGGGCGCGGCTCAAGGTCCTGTTCGCGCACCTGCGCGAGCGCTTCGATGTAGCGCGTCATCGGAGCGGTGACGCACGACTTCGACTGCTTCGCCACCCAGGCCATGAGGCGGTCAAGCTGTCGGCACAGGCGATTGAGTGCGTTGACCTTCGCGTCGGGCGCGCTCCAGTCGATGTCGAGGCCGGCCTTGATGCTGCTGGCCTTCAGCAACGGCGCATTGGCCTGCTGGCACACCTCCTCGACATCGGTGCCGAGCACGAGCGCCATGCCCTCGGCGACCTTGCGACCTGCGTGGCCGAGCAGGTTGAGGGTGTCCTCAACCCGCCCGGCCCCTTCTAAAGGGCGGCTATCGACTCCCACTCGCAGCGTCTTCGGCGTCTTCTTCGAATCAAACCCCTTCGTCCGCTTCGCCACCTCGACGGTGCGCTCCAGCAGCCGGCGGTCCATCTCGGTCGCGATGAGTCGTTCCCGGAATTGCTGCAGCCCGCCCTGGGAGAAGGCGGGCTCGTCCTCGTCCGCACCGAGTCGGTCCAATACCATTCGCCACCGGCTGTCGGTGCCCGAGAGGCACACGGCTTCGGCGTCCGAGGTCTGCGTGTAGGCCTGCACCAGCAGCGCCATGCACATCATCGCGGGCGACTGCGGCGTTTGCCCCTGGCCCGTCTGTCGGTACATCGCTTCGAGCTCGTCCTGAAAGGCCTCGTCGAACAACTCGTGCCGATGCTCGCGCAGGAAGACGAAGAGCTTCCTGCTCTTCCCCGCGAGCTTCAGCAGGCGCTGCTCCCGTGCGCTCTGCTCCACAGTCGGCTTCCAGCGTTCCATGAGCCACCTCCGAAGGTGGCGACCTATGCACGCGACCCCAGCCCGCGTCGATCCCCTACCGCTTGCCTGCTCCCTCGCCGTAACCTGATCGGCGCTCTAGCTGATGAGGTCCCTCTCCTCTCGCTCGAACCGGGGCGGTACCATCCGTCCGCAATGGATTCCCCTTCCGAGCTGACTCCCACCGCCAGCCCTCCGGTCCCCGAGTCGCCGCGCCCACGCGTGTGGTCGGTGCTGGTCGCGCTCGTGCTCCTGCGGGTGACGATCTTTGTTGGGACCATCATCGTAGCCGGCATCGCGGGGGCCATTGAGATTGCACAATCCGGCATCGACCCTCGGGACAGCGCTGCCATGGCGACGCTGACGGAGAAGATCAAGTACATGCCCTGGTTGCAGGTGGTGGCCGTGATGATCTCCAGCAGCCTGGGGCTCACAGCCGCGCTCCTGGGCGGCAGGCTGTCCCCGATTGCCCTGCGCGACCGGTTGCGCCTTCGAGTCGGAACTCCGCTGCCCGTATGGTCTTGGGGCGCCGCGCTGGTGGGTTGCTTGGCGATGGGGCAGGCCATGAAAAGTCTGGCTGTGCTCGCCGGATTCTGGGATTGGGCGGAGACACTGAAAGCATTGCATGTCACGAGTCAAAGCTCGGTCGTGATCTTTACGCTGTTCCTGGTCTTCGGCGCGTTGGTGGGAGGCACGGCAGAGGAACTCTTCTTCCGGGGCTATCTGCAGACGCGGCTCGTGGAGCGCTGGGGGCGTGCAGCGGGAATCGCGGGAGCTGCGACCCTTTTTGGCCTCATGCACCTGGATCCCATCCAAGCCCCCATGGCCCTGGTGGCGGGCTTGTTCCTGGGATGGCTCGCGGAGCGCACGGGAAGCCTGCGGCTCCCGGTGTTCGTCCATGTCTTCAACAACCTGACGTCGTTCCTGCTGTCTCGCTATGCGCCGCCTATCGCGCAGTTGCCGACCTCCGTGCACGTGACGCTGCTGGTCGCGTGCTCACTGGCGTTCGTGGGAACAGTGACAGTGCTGAGACGGATGGATGCTCGGTCCCCGGAGCCGCTGCTCACCGGGGCCTGAAACCCTCAGGGCCCCACGGCGCCGCGAGCCTCGCCGGTCGCATCCGGCAACTCCGCCGCCAGCTTCGCCCTCAGCGTGGCCACGATGTCCGGATGGTCTCCCGCCACGTCGCGCAACTCCGACGGATCCGACACCGTGTCAAAGAGCTGCACCCGCACTCCATCCGGAGTAGGCAGCTCCAACAGCTTCCACCGTCCCAGATACAAACCCCGGTGCCGCGCCCGGCGCACGGGGCCTTCCCACTCCGGCTTCAGCGCAATCTCGCCCGTGTCGCCCTCCACCATCGCAATATCATACAGCCACGGATACGGCACGCGCACCGTCTGATACGCATGCCCATCCCTGTCGCTGAACCAGATATCCGTTTCAATCAGCGCGGGCACATCCGGCAACGCCTTGGGCTCAGGCCCCGGCCGAGCGAGCGGCGCCAACGAGCGCCCCCGGAATGACTCCGGCGCGGGCACGCCCAGCAAATCCAACACCGTCGGCGCCACGTCCAGCGAGCGCGCCCGCTGCGTCACCTGCCGCCCTGAGGCCACCTGCCCGGGCATCCGCATCACGAACGGGATGCGCAGCCCCGCGCTGCCCCACAGATGGTCTCCATGGCCCTGACCCAGCCCTTCATCCTCCAGGTGCTCGCCATGGTCCGACACCAGCACCACCAGCGTGTCATCCCACCGGCCCCGCCGCTCCAGGTCCGCGCGCAAGTTGCCCACGAGCCCATCGAACGTGCGCACCCCCGCGTCGTAGTTCGCTCCCAACGCCGCGACATCCTCCGGCGTGGTCGCGGGCGCCTCCGGAACGACCTCCATCCGAGGCGTCGCCCCGAACCGCCAGGGCCCCCGATACCCGCGCTCCACGTACTTGCCCTCCAGCGGCCACGGTGCGGCGTACGGGAAATGCGTGGACGACGCGAACACCACCAGCGCGAACGGCGCATCCTCCGGCAGCCCGTCCAGCACATGCCGCACCCGCGTGCGTAGCGGGGCAGGGTCCGTCAGCTCCGGGAACTCGCCTCGTTCCTTGAACAGCCCCGGCGCCAGCGCCGTCCACGGCAGCAACGCCACGTGGGTGATGAGCATCCGCTGCCGCACCAGGTCCGGGAAGCGGAAGTCCGGCGCGGACACCTTCTGGAAGCCATACGGGAACCGCGAGAAATGATCCCCCGCGTAATCCGCCACCACCGCCGTGCGGTACCCCTGCGCCTCCAGCGCTGTCGCCAGCGTGGTGAGCTTCGTCTCGCGCGCCTCACGTCCCACCAGCGTGTGCACCACCGGGTGCTCGCCCGCGTACTGTGACGTGAGCAGCGTCGTCCACGACGGCGCCGTGCGCGGCACCTGCACCACCGTGTCGTTGAAGCGCGTGCCCTCCTCCATCAGCCGGTCGATGTTCGGCGACGTGGGCCGCGAATAGCCGTTGCCCGACAGGTGGTCCGGCCGCAGTCCGTCCGACGCCAGGATGAGCAGGTTCGGCCGCGCACGTCCGGTGGACTCCGGCCCCTGCTCCGTCCGCGTCAGCCCCAGCCCCGTGAAGCCCGCCACCGCCGCCGCGGCCGTCACGCCGCCCAGCACGCCGCGCCAGCGGGATGACTCCGCCAGCCACCGTCCCACCACCGCCAGCACGCTCAACACCGGCAGCACCCACGCCGCGAACGTCCACCCCGACGGCTGCGTGCCGCTCAGCCCCCGCAGCACCGCCGCCGTCACCTCCGAGCGCTCGTACAGCGTCGCCGCGTACAGGTGCGGATGCCGCGCCATGTCCGCCGCCACCAGGAAGCCCTCCACCACCAGGCACCCCAGGCCGCTCAGCCAGAACACCGCGCGCCGGCTCCGCTCCGCCGCCCACAGCCCGGCCCCCAGCAGCGCACCCAGTAACAGCCCCACCACGCAGTACGCGCCCAACAGCCGCGCCACCTGCCACAACACCACGCTCCGCCACTCGCTCCACACGTACTCCGTGACGACGCGGCTCTCGTTCCCCTGGTAACCCAGTTGCATGTTCAGCAGGGCACAGAGCGTGTAGAGCGCCAGGAAGACGAGCAGGCCCGCCCGGCAGCCCAGCAGGAGGGCGCGAGCGAGCGTCGGCGGTGTACGGGCGAAGGCGGGCATCCTGGGGCAGCGTGGTCACGAATCCCACGGCGGCCACCCCATGGCCGGAGGGAGTGCCCACGCCCGGACGGACGGGGGGCTGGAATTCCGCTCCCGGTGTCTCCCAGGCCGGTTTTCCGGGCCCTGGATCCATCGCGGCCCCGCTGTTTTCACCTGCGCCGTTACTGGACTGGCGAGCAGGGGTTGCGGGCTCTAGTGTTCGGGCGCCTCTTTCTTCACCGGGAGCCGGAACGCCCATGTCCTTTACCCACCTTCACCTCCACACCCTCTATTCGCTGCTGGATGGGGCCATCCGGATGAAGGACCTCATCAAGACGGTGAAGGAGAAGGGCATGTCGAGCGTGGCCGTGACGGACCACGGCAACATGTTCGGCACCATCGACTTCTACAAGAAGGCCAAGGACGCCGGCATCAAGCCCATCCTCGGCCTGGAGGCCTACGTCGCGGGCCCCAAGGGGCGCGAGGACCGTTCGGAGAAGGTGGCCCACCACCTCATCCTCCTGGCCAAGAACGCGGAGGGCTACGCGAACCTGCGCTACCTGTCCTCCACCGCTTACATGAACGGGTTCTACTACCACCCGCGCATCGACAAGCAGGTGCTCGCGGAGCACAGCAAGGGCCTTGTCGGTCTCACCGCGTGCCTGGGCGGTGAAGTCACGAGCGCGTGCTTCCGCGGCGACATGGACAACGCCCGCCGCGTGGCCGCCGAATACAAGGGCATCTTCGAGCCCGACAGCTTCTACCTGGAGGTCCAGTCCAACGGCATGGTCGAGCAGGACAAGGCCAACGAGAACCTGAAGCAGCTGTCTCGTGACCTGGACATCCCGCTCGTCGCCACCGCGGACGCGCACTACATCAAGCGCGAGGACGCCAAGGCGCACGAGCTGCTCATGTGCATCGCCAGCGGCAAGACGCTCGCGGACAACAAGCGCCTGCGCCACTCCACCGACAAGCTCTACGTCACGAGCCCGGAGGAGATGCTCGGCTTCTTCTCCGACTCGCCGGAGGCCGTGCACAACAGCATGCGCATCGCGGAGATGTGCAACGTGGAGCTGAAGCTGGGCAAGCCCATGCTCCCCACGTTCAAGGTGCCGGATGGCCACACCCCGGACACCTTCATGTCGGAGCTGTCCTACGAGGGCCTGCGCCAGCGCTTCAAGGAACTGGAAGGCCAGTACCCCATCGACCGCGAGCAGTACCAGGCGCGCCTCACGCTGGAGCTGGGCGTCATCCAGCGCATGGGCTTTTCCGGCTACTTCCTCATCGTCCAGGACTTCATCAACTGGGCCAAGGACCACAACATCCCGGTGGGTCCGGGCCGTGGCTCCGGCGCGGGTTCGCTCGTCGCCTACGCGCTGCGCATCACCGACCTGGACCCCATCCCGTACAACCTCCTCTTCGAGCGCTTCCTCAACCCGGAGCGCGTGTCGATGCCGGACTTCGATATCGACTTCTGCCAGGACCGGCGCGACGAGGTCATCAAGTACGTGGGCCGCAAGTACGGCGAGATGAACGTGGGGCAGATCATCACGTTCGGTTCGCTCAAGGCCAAGAGCGTGCTGCGCGACGTGTGCCGCGTCTTCGGCCTGCCCTTCAGCGAAGGCGACCGCATCGCCAAGCTGGTGCCCGAAGTCCTCAACATCACCTTGAAGGAGGCCATCGAAATGGAGCCTCGCCTCAAGGAGATGATCGAAAAGCCCCAGAACATCGGTGAGGTGGAGGGCAACCCCGTCACCACCAAGGACGTGCTGGAGATCGCGCTCGCGCTGGAGGGCCTGCACCGCCAGCCCGGCATGCACGCCGCGGGCGTGGTCATCGCGGACAAGCCGCTCTGGGAGTTCGTGCCCGTCTACCAGCCGCCCGGCGAGAAGATCCTCATCACCCAGTTCGCCAAGGACGAGGTGGAGGCCGCGGGCCTGGTGAAGTTCGACTTCCTCGGCCTGAAGACGCTCACGGTCATCCAGCACGCGCTGGACCTGGTGAACCGCAACCACGGCAAGGACATCAAGCGGCACGAAATCCCGCTGCACGACGAGAAGATGTGGCAGTTGATGGCGGAGGGCGACACCGCCGGCGTCTTCCAGATGGAGTCCAGCGGCTTCACCGAAATGGTGATGAAGCTCAAGCCCACCTGCTTCGAAGACGTCATCGCCGCGGGCGCGCTCTACCGCCCGGGTCCGCTGGACGCCGGCATGGTGGACGTCTTCATCAACCGCAAGCACGGCCGGGAGAAGGTGTCCTACCCGCACCCGAACCTGGAGCCGGTGCTCAAGGACACCTACGGCGTCATCGTCTACCAGGAACAGGTGATGCAGATCTCCCAGGTGCTGGGAGGCTACACCCTGGGCCGCGCCGACCTTCTTCGCCGCGCCATGGGCAAGAAGAAGGCCGAGGTCATGCAGGCCGAGCGGGCCGGCTTCCTCGAAGGCTGCAAGATCAACAACGTGGACCTGAAGGTCGCGGGCGAAATCTTCGACCTGATGGAGAAGTTCGCCGAGTACGGCTTCAACAAGAGCCACTCCGCGGCGTACGGCCTGGTCACCATCCACACGGCGTGGCTCAAGGCCCACTACCCGTGCGAATTCATGGCCGCCCTTCTCACCAGCGAGAAGGACAACACCGACAAGGTGGTGAAGCACATCGGCGAGGCCCGCGAGTCGGGCACGCAGGTGCTGCCGCCGGACGTGAACCTGTCCGACCTGGCCTTCGGCGCGGTGGAGGGGAAGATCCGCTTCGGTCTGGGCGCCATCAAGGGCGTGGGCGAGGGCGCCATCGAGTCCATCCTGGAGGCGCGCAAGGAAGGCCCCTTCAAGAGCCTCTTCGACTTCTGCGAGCGCGTGGACGGCCGTCGCGTCAACCGCAAGGTGCTGGAAGCGCTGGTCAAGGCCGGCGCCTTCGACTTCGAGAAGCGCCCCCGCGCGCAGCTCTTCGAGACGATTGAGCGCGCGATGAACCGCGGCTCCTCCAGCCAGAAGGACAAGGCCGCGGGCCAGAGCTCGCTGTTCGGCATGCTCTCGGGGCCCGCGTCCGCCGGCACCGGCCTCAAGGATGACTACGCGGCGGTGGAGGAGTGGCCGGAGAAGGAGCGCCTGGCCTTCGAGAAGGAGTCCATCGGCTTCTACGTGTCCGGCCACCCGCTGTACCAGTACGAGAAGGAGCTCAAGCGCTACGCGCGGCCCATCACCGCCGTGCAGCGCGCGCGCCGCGACGAGAAGCTCACCGTGGCGGGCATCATCACCGTGCTGCGCGAGCGCCCCACCAAGACGGGCAAGCGCATGGCGTGGGTCACCATCGAGGATTTGTCCGGCTCCACGGAGCTGGTGTGCTTCCCGGGCAAGGACGGCACGCGCAACGTGATGGGCAAGGACGGCAAGTGGGCCAAGCAGGGCCCCAAGCCGGGATACGAGCACTGGGAGCACCTGCTCAAGTCGGACGACCCCATCCTCGTCACCGGCACCGTGCAGATTTCCCAGCGCGACGAGAACACGCCCACCGCGGAGCTCATCGTCGACGACATCCAGAGCCTCAAGGCCGTGCGTGAGAAGCGCACCAAGCGGCTGGAGCTGCGGCTGCCCGCGGAGATCGTCACGGAGGAGCGGCTGGCGAAGCTCAACGAGCTGGCGAAGAAGTACGCGGGCGCGACCCCGGTGGCGGTGAGCGTGTTGTTCCCCGGGGAGGCGGAGGCGCACATCTCCGGCACCACCCTCAAGGTGCAGGTGAACGACGATTTGCTCCTCGCCGTGGACCGCCTCTTCGGGCAGAAGGTCGTCGAGTTCGGCTGATTTCGAAAGGAAGCGACTCCATGGCGGACAGCGTGTTCAAGGATGGGCTGCTCAAGGGCAAGACGGCGTTCGTCTCCGGCGGCAGCAGCGGCATCAACCTCGGCATCGCCACCGCGTTCGTGAAGGCGGGCGCGAAGGTGGCCATCAACGGCCGCAACGTGGAGAAGCTGGAGGGCGCGGTGAAGGGCCTCCAGGCCCACGGCACCGCCATGGGCGTGGCCGCGGACGTGCGCGACTACGCGTCCGTGGAGAAGGCGTTGCAGCAGGTGAAGGACGCGTACGGTGAGATCGACGTGCTGGTGTGCGGCGCGGCCGGCAACTTCCCCGCGCCCGTGCTGGGCATGTCCTCCAACGGCTTCAAGGCGGTGATGGACATCGACGTGCTGGGCACCTTCAACGTGTCCCGCGCCGCCTTCGAACACCTGCGCAAGCCGGGCGCCGCCGTCATCAACATCTCCGCGCCCCAGGCGTACCTGCCCATGGCCATGCAGGCCCACGTGTGCGCCGCCAAGGCCGGCGTGGACATGCTCACCCGCGTGCTCGCCATCGAGTGGGGCGGCACGGGCGTGCGCGTCAACGCCATCACCCCGGGCCCGATTGAAGGCACGGAGGGCATGAGCCGCCTGGCCCCGTCGGAAGGCGCCCGGCAGAAGCTCGCGGAAGCCCTGCCGCTCCAGCGCTTCGGAAAGCCGGATGACATCGCCCGGCTCGCCCTGTTCCTGGCGTCGGACGCCGCGTCGTACATCACCGGCTCCATCATGGTCTGCGACGGTGGCCAGTCCCTGCTGGGCGGTGCCGCGGTGCTCCAGGCCATCAACGGCTGATTGCAGTGGATGTGCAGTGTCCCGGCCCTGCGTCGCGGTGGCCGGGGGATGTCTGCTAGAAGGCATTGCAACCCCGCGTGCTGCGCACGCCGCAGCGCGGGGCTGCTTGCCGGACGGAGACATCCATGACCCCACGGATTGCTGTGCTCGCCCGCTGTCTGGGTTTGAGCGTGTTGTGTCTGGGGCTGTCGCTGGGCTGCACGGAGCCCGGAATCTCCCCGCAGCCGCCGCCCGAGGACGTGGTGGACGCGGCGGCCTCCACGGTGGTGGTGGACCCGCCCACGGGCGTGCTCGCGAACGGTCGGGACACGGCGGTCATCACCGTGACGGCGTTGCGCAAGACGGACGGCTCCCCGTTGTCCGGGCTCGCGGTGTCGCTGACGGTGGAAGGGGAGGGCGCCTCCGTCCTGGAATCGGCGGCCATCACTGACATCAACGGCGAGGCCCGGGCGCGGGTGTCATCCATGGTGCCCGGCGTGAAGACGGTGAGGGCGTCGGTGACGGATGACCTCGGCAGGCGGGTGCCGCTCACCGCGACAGCCACGGTGGACTTCGCGGACGTCAACACCGTGAAGACGCTGGCGTTCCGCTCGGCGCTGCCGGACGGCGTGGCGGGTGTGCCGCTCCAGGGCCTGGTCGTGGAGGTGCGCAACGGCGCCGACGCGGTGGTGACGGGCAGCACGGTGGAGGTGACGCTGTCGCCAGGCTCCGGCGGCATCGAGCCTCCGGAGGGCCTGCTGACGGTGGCCGCGGTGAATGGCGTCGCGACCTTCCCGGACGTGGTGCTGAAGAAGGCGGGCGGGGGCTACCACTTCATCGCGAACGCGCCGGACTTCGAGCCCGTGGCCAGCACCTTTTTCTCGGTGGCTCCCGGTGCGGTGTCGGCGCTGGGGCTGGACCGCATCCTGGATACCACCACGGCGGGTGCGACGGAGGCCCTGGAGGTCACGCTCGCGGACGCGTACGCCAACACGGCGACGAACTACACGGGCACGGTGACGCTGACGTCCACGGACGCGGCCGCGACGCTGCCCTCCCACACGTTCACCGCCGCGGACGCGGGCAGGTTCAAGTTCCAGGGCATCACCTTCCGCACGGCCGGGCCCCAGTTCCTGACGATTGCTGACAGCGCAGGGGCCTTCTCGTTCACCTCCCCCGTGGACGTGTCCGGCGTGTTGCCCACGCACATGGTCTTCACGCAGCAGCCTTCGTCGCGCGTGTCGACGCGCGGAGCCCTGGGCACCGTGAAGGTCGAATTGAAGGACGCCTTCGGCAATACGTCGCCGGTGACTGGCATCCTGGTGCATGTCTCGGTGCCGGCGGGTGCCTTCACGCTGTCGGGAGGGTTGCAGCAGTGGGCTGACGGCGGTGTCGCGACGTTCCCGGACCTGAGCATCGCGGGACATGGCACCACTCACTTGATTGCCTCCGTGGCGCCTCTCCAGATGCAGGACGTGAGCAGCGCGGACGTGCAGGTGGTGGACGACGTGGCGCCCGCGAAGCCGGTGCTGACGCAGACGGGGGCCACGGAGACGGGCCTCACCGTGCAATGGACGGGCGTGGGTGATGACGGTGTGCAGGGACAGCTGACGTCGCAGGAGCTGCGCTACTCCACGTCCGCCATCACCACGGACGCGGCCTTCAACGCGGCGACGCCGGTGACGGTCGCCGCCCCCGTGCCCGCGGGCGCGGTGCAGTCCGCGACCCTCTCCGGGCTCGGGGCGGGCCAGACGTACCACGTGGCGCTGAAGGTGACGGACGCGCACGGCAACTCCGCGCGGTCGGACAGCCTCGCGGTGTCCACGGCGGATCCGCAGGTGACGCAGCTGGCGTTCACGCCGCAGCCGTCAAACGGCACCGCGGGTTCGGTGCTCGCGGACGTGAAGGTGTCGCTGCTGGACGCGCGGGGGGACGTTGTCCCCAAGGCCACTACGGCGGTGACGCTGAGCCTCACCGGTCAGCCCGGCTTCACGGCGGTGACGGTGGCGGCGGTGAATGGCGTGGCCACGTTCCCTGGCCTGCGCGTGGACACGGCGGGCACGTTCACGTTCACCGCCACGGCGGGAGCGCTGACGAAGGTGAGCCCGCCCTTCACGGTGGACGCAGGTGCCGCGGCGAAGCTCGTGCTGGCGGCCTTCACGGACCCCCTCGATGCAGGCGACTCAGCCGATGTGAGCGTGTCCGCGACGGATGCCTACGGGAACATCCTCAAGGACTACGCCGGCACGGTGCACTTCACGTCCTCGGACACGCAGGCGGTGCTGCCTCCGGATGCGACCTTCACGCCGGCGGACCAGGGCGAGAAGACGGTCTCCGGCCTCGTATTCAAGACGGCAGGCACGCAGTCGCTCACCGTCATGGATACCGCGACCCCGGCGCTCACCGGGACGGTGGACGCGGAGGTGCGCGCCAGCACGGCCGCGTCGTTCGAGGTTGTCGCGAGCGCGGGCCCCTTCGGCGCGGGCCAGTCGCTGAGCTACGAACTGGTGGCGCGTGACCTCTACGGCAACGTGGCGAAGGACTACGCGTCCACGGTGACCTTCTCGTCATCGGATGCGCAGGCGGTGCTGCCCGGCGCGTATACGTTCACCCTGCTGGACGAGGGCCGGCACACCTTCAGCGTGGAGCTGCGCACCGCGGGGGACCAGTCCGTCACCGCGGAGGACGTGGCGGACCCGTCGCTCACAGCCTCGCACACGTATTCCATCGTTCCGGCGGCCATCGACACACTGGTGTTCGTCTCCGCGCCCACGACGGGAGCGGTGCGGCAGGAATTGGCGGACGTGAAGGTCGCGCTGCGAGATGCATATGGCAACACCGTCAGCGACACCCCGACGGACGTGACGCTGGCGCTCGCGGGTGGAAGCTTCTCCCTGGCCAACCCCACGCGCACGACCGTGGAGGGTGTGGCGACCTTCGCCGGCCTCGTCGTGAATGACGAGGGCACGTATCGGTTTGAAGCCAGCGCGGACACATTGGGGGTCGCTACGTCCGGAGAGCTGCTCATCACCGACGCGGTGGCTCCGGCCATCGCGCAGGGCTTCAGCGCGACGGCTGCGTCCGGCACCAGCATCCGGTTGGACTGGCAGGCTCCCGGCGATGACGGCGTGCTGGGCACCGCCGGTCGCTACGAGCTGCGCTACGCTCCGGAGGCCATCACCGAGGCGACGTTTGACGCGGCCACGCTCGTGATGGGCATGCCCGCGCCGCAGGCTCCGGGCACGGCGGAGGCCTTCACCGTCTCCGCCCTGGATGTGACGACGACCTACTTCTTCGCGCTGAGGACCTTCGACGGCGCGGAGAACGCCAGCGCGCTCGCCACCGCGAGCGCCACCACCCCCAGCCCTTGCGACGGTTACGTGTGCACGCCGGCGGCTCCGAGGTGCGCGGAGGATGCGAAGACACGGGAGGTGCCCACGTCTGCGTGCGTGGTTCGCAACGGCATGCCGACCTGCGAGGCCGGCGCGGTGGAGCGCCAGGTGTGCCCCGGCGTGGACGCGGTCTGCCACGCGGGCGCGTGCACCCTGGCGGCGTCGTTTCTGAATGTGGGTGAGCTGGTCATCTCCGAAGTGATGCACTCGCCGTCCGCCGGGACGACGGAATACCTGGAGCTGACCAACACCAGCTCGAAGCTGATGAACCTGAATGGCATGCAGGTGCACTTCACGAGCAGTCAGGGGTCGTACGTGGGGTTCACGGTGCTGTATGACAAGCCGCTGTTGGTTGAACCGGGCGGCCGGGTGGTGCTCGCGCAGGACGCGAACCCGGCGACCAACGGTGGGGTGCCCGCGAGCTACGCGTATGGCACGCACATGCGCATGGACAGCACGGGCTCCATCGACATCCGGGGGCTGTTTGGCCCACCGGGGGCTCCGTCGGTGGACGAACTTGAGTACCGGAACAACTTCCCGAAAACGCCCGGCCGCGCGATGAGCCTCGCGTCCAGCATCATCGGCACGCCGGCCAGCGCGCGGTCACGGTCCTGGTACTGGTGTGACTCCTCCGGCAGCCTGTCGGGCGGGGACCGGGGCACGCCGGGCCAGCCCAACGACGACTGCGGCATCAACGTCCAGCCACCGGTGGACTTCTGCAACATCCAGCGCCCGAAGACGTTCCCGGAGGACATCTACCCGGCCACCATCACCACCACCGCGACCTACGCCATCACCAGCACGTTCTCCGACTTCGACCTCACCACCCGGAACCCGACCGGCAATGACTTCCATCCGCGCATCGAGGCGCAGCTGGGGTACGGCACGGACGCGGCCCAGCCGGCGGGCTGGACGTGGATCCCGGCCGACTTCAACGTGAACTACGGCGTGTCCGGGGGAAGCGTGAACGACCAGATGAGGGCCTGGATGAACATTCCCACGGCCGGCACGTACCGCTATGGCTTCCGCTACCGGTTCAAGGACGCGGGCGCGCCGTGGGTGTATTGCGATCGGAACGGCATCACCGTTCCGCCCGCGGGCACGTACGGCTCGGTGACGGTGGTGGCGGACGTGAAGCCGCCGCTGACGGACCATGTCGTCATCAGCGAGTTCAATGGGGGGAGGCCCTACGTCAGCGAGGATGAGTTCATCGAGCTCTACAACCCGACGCACGCGGACGTGGACCTGTCGGGCTGGGAGGTGGGCTACATGCCCGGCGACGGGAGCAGCTACACGACAGTCGTCCTCCCGGCCGGAAGCCTGATTCGCGCCCACGGCTTCTTCCTGCTGGGCGGCGCGACCTACACGGGAACGGTCGCGGCGGACGTCGCGTACTCTGCTTTCGACGCAACGGACTCTTGGCCCGGTGGTCATATCCGCCTCCAGCGCCCGTCCGGGTCGACCCTCACCGAAGTGGACAGGCTCGGGTACGGCGCCGCCAGCCATCCCGAGGGTTCCGCCGCCACGTACTCCTCGTACGGAAGCTTGATCCGCAAGGCCGTATCCACCTCCATCCTCGCTGAGCAGGTGTCCCTGATTGGCAGGGATTACTGGCGGGGGAACGGTTACGACACGGACAACAACGCGGCGAACTTCTGGAACATCCCGAACCGGGAGCCGCAGAACTCCGCGAGCCCGCTCGAGTTCTACTGACCGCTCCCACGTGGGGGCGATTCCAGTTGATATGCAAACTTCCGGCCCTGCTTCGCGGTGGCAGGGGGATGTCTGCTAGAAAGCACTGCAACCCCACGTGAAGCGCACGAAGCCGCGCGGGGTCTGCTCGCTGGACGGAGACATTCATGTCCCCACGGATCGCTGTGCTCGCCCGCTGTCTGGGGTTGAGCGTGCTGTGTCTGACCCTGTCGCTGGGCTGCACGGATTCTGGAACCCCGCCGCAGCCTCCTCCGGAGGTGGAAGGCGTGGTGGACGCGGCGGCCTCCACGGTGGTGGTGGACCGGCCCACGGGAGTGCTGGCGAACGGCAGCGACGTGGCGGTCGTCACCGTGACGGCGCTGCGCAAGGCGGACGGCTCGCGGCTGTCCGGGCGCACCGTGTCGGTGACGGTGGAGGGGGAGGGTGCCTCCGTTCTGGGGTCGGCGGTGCTCACCGACATCCGAGGCGAGGCGCAGGCGCACGTGACGTCCACGGTGCCGGGCGTGAAGACCGTGAAGGCGTCCGTGAAGGACGACACCGGCAAGATGGTGCCGCTCACCCAGACGGCCACGGTGACATTCGCGGACGTCAGCACGGTGAAGACGCTGGCCTTCCGCTCAGCGCTGCCGGATGGCGTGGCGGGCGAGCCGCTCAAGCTCCTGGTGGTGGAGGTTCGGGATGGCGCCGGCGCGGTGGTGACGGACAGCACGGCGGAGGTGACACTGTCGCTGGGCTCCGGCGGCATCGTGTTCCCGGAGGGCCAGGTGAAGGTGACCGCGGTGAACGGCGTCGCGACCTTCCCGGACGTGGTGCTGAAGAAGGCAGGCGGGGGCTACCACTTCATCGCGAACGCCCCGGGCTTCGAGCCCGTGGCCAGCACCGTCTTCTCGGTGGCGCCCGGTGCGGTGAAGGGGGTGGGGCTGGACCGCTTCCTGGACAACGTCACGGTGGGCGTGGCGGAGGCCCAGGAGGTCACGCTGGAGGACCTCCATGGCAACGCGGCGACGAACTACACGGGCACGGTGATGCTGACGTCCACGGACGCGGCCGCGACACTGCCCTCCCACACGTTCACCGCCACGGATGCGGGCAAGTTCAAGTTCCAGGGCATCACCTTCCGCACGGCCGGGCCCCAGTTCCTGACCCTCGCGGACAGCGCGGGCGCCTTCTCCTTCGAGTTCAGGGTGATGGTGTCCGCCGCGGCGGCCTCGAAGCTGGCGTTCACGCAGCAGCCGGCCACGCGCGTGTCGACGCGCGCCTCGCTGGGGACCGTGAAGGTGGCGGTGCTGGACGCCTTCGGCAACCCGGTGTCGGTGACCGGGCTGGCGGTGGAGCTGTCGCTGCCGGCGGGGGCCTTCACGCTGGGCGGGACCGTGAGCGCGGCGCCGGTGGACGGCGTCGCGACGTTCACGGGAGTGAGCATCGCGGGGCATGGCACCACGCACCTGGTGGCCTCCGCGCAGGGCCTGCAGGACGTGAGCAGCGCGGACGTGCAGGTGGTGGACGACGTGGCGCCCGCGAAGCCGGTGCTCACGCAGACCGGGGCCACGGAGACGGGCCTCACCGTGCAGTGGACGGGCGTGGGGGATGACGGTGTGCAGGGGCAGCTGACGTCGCAGGAGCTGCGCTACTCCACGTCCGCCATCACCACGGACGCGGCCTTCAACGCGGCGACGCCGGTGACGGTCGCCGCCCCCGAGCCCGCGGGCACGGTGCAGTCCGCGACCCTCTCCGGCCTGACGCCGGGCCAGACGTACCACGTGGCGCTGAAGGTGACGGACGCGCACGGCAACTCCGCGCGGTCGGACAGCCTCGCCGTGTCCACGGCGGATCCGTCGGTGACGCAGCTGGCGTTCTCGACGCAGCCTTCGAATGGCAACGCGGGCTCGGCGCTCGCGAACGTGGCCGTGTCGCTGCTGGACTCGCGTGGCGACGTGGTCTCCACGGCCACCACGGCGGTGACGCTGACCCTCACCGGGCAGCCGGGCTTCCAGGCGGTGACCGTGGCGGCGGTGGACGGCGTGGCCACCTTCTCCGGCCTGCGCGTGGACACGGCGGGCACGTTCACGTTCACGGCCACCGCAGGTCCGCTGACGCAGGTGAGCCAGTCCTTCACGGTGGGCGCCGGCGCCGCGGCGAAGCTCGTGCTGGCGGCCTTCCCGGACCCGGTCGATGCGGGCGACTCGAATGACGTGACCGTGTCCGTGACGGATGCCCATGGCAACCGCATCCAGGGCTACACCGGCACGGTGCACTTCACGTCCTCGGACGCGCAGGCGGAGCTTCCCGCGGACGCCGTCTTCGCCCCGGAGGACCAGGGGGAGAAGACCGTCTCCGGCCTCGTGTTCAAGACGGCGGGGACGCAGTCGCTCACCGCCGCGGACACCGCGACCCCGGCGCTCACCGGGACGGTGGACGCGGAGGTGCGCGCCAGCACGGCCGCGTCCCTGGAAGCCGTCGCGAGCGCGGGCCCCTTCGGCGCGGGCCAGTCGCTGAGCTACGAGCTGGTGGCGCGTGACACCTACGGCAACGTGGCGAAGGAGTACGCGTCCACGGTGACGTTCTCCTCCTCGGATGCGCAGGCGGTGCTGCCCGGCGCGTATACGTTCACCCTGCTGGACGAGGGCCGGCATACCTTCAGCGTGGAGTTGCGCACCGCCGGAGACCAGGAGGTCACCGCGGAGGACGTGGCGGACCCGTCGCTCACGGCCTCGCATACCTACGCCATCATCCCCGCCTCCGGAGACCACCTGACCTTCGCCTCCGCGCCCACGACGGGTGGGGTGCGGCAGTCGCTGGTGGACATCGAGGTCGCGGTGCAGGACGCCTACGGCAACACCGTCACGGACGCGGCGGTGGACGTGCAGCTGGCGCTGGCGGGCGGCACCTTCGCCCAGGGACTCCCCACGCGCACCACCGTGGGCGGCGTGGCCACCTTCGCTGAGCTCAGCGTCAATGACGAGGGCACCTACCAGTTCCAGGCGAGCGCGGACGAGTTCCAGGACATCACGTCCGCGGACCTGATCATCTTCGACACGCAGGCACCGGCCGCCGCGGCGGGCTTCAGCGCGACGGCGGTGGACGGCGCCAGCATCCGGCTGGACTGGCAGGCGCCGGGCGATGACGGCGCCCTGGGCACGGCCGCTCGCTACGAGCTGCGCTACGCCACGGCCGCCATCACCGACGCCAACTTCGACGCGGCCACGCTCGTGACGGGCGTGGCGGCGCCGAAGACGGCGGGCGCGGCGGAGTCCTTCACCGTGACCGGCCTGACGGAGGCCACGACGTACCACTTCGCGCTGAAGGCGTTCGACGGCGCGGACAACGCCAGCGCGCTGGCCACCGCGAGCACCGCCACCACCAACCCGTGCAGCGGCTACGTGTGCACGCCGCCCGCGTCCCAGTGCGCGGAGGACGGCACGTCGCTGGAGGTCTACGCGTCGGTGTGCGTGGTGCAGAACGGCGCGCCGACCTGCGTGGACGGCGAGATGACGCTCCAGGCCTGCCCCGGCGCGGACGCGGTCTGCTACGCGGGCGCGTGCACCAACGCGCCGCACCCGGGCGCGGGCGAGCTGGTCCTCTCGGAGGTGATGCACTCGCCGTCCGCGGGCACCACCGAGTACCTGGAGCTGACCAACACCACGTCGAAGCTGCTGGACGCCAACGGCCTGGTGGTGGACCTGGTGGACGGCGCGGGCACGGCCACGTCCATCACGGTGAACCACGGCCACGCGCTGCTGGTGCCGGCGGGGGGCCGCACGGTGCTCGCGCAGAACGCGAACTTCGGCACCAACGGCGGCGTGGCGGCGAACGACGCCTGGGGCACGGACAAGTCCATGGACAGCACCGGTTCCATCACGCTCAAGCAGGGCTCGGTGACGGTGGACAGCCTGACGTACACGAGCGCGTTCCCCCAGACGACGGGCCGGGCCATGAGCCTCGCGTCCAGCATCATCGGGACGAAGGGCAGCAGCCACGCCTGGTACTGGTGTGACTCCACCGGCAGCCTGTCGGGCGGGGACCGGGGCACGCCGGGCCAGGCCAACGACGACTGCGGCCTGAACGTGGAGAAGCCGCTCAACTACTGCGCCATCCAGTACCCGAAGACGTTCCCGTCGCCTGACGGCGCGTACCCGACGGCCATCAACCCCAACGACAGCTACGACATCTTCAGCCAGTTCTACAGCTACGACGTCACGCAGCGGAACACGAAGGGCAACGACTTCTACCCCCGCATCGAGGCGCAGCTGGGCTACGGCACGGACGCCACCAAACCGGCGGGCTGGACGTGGACGGCGGCGGACTTCAACCCGGGCTTCACCACACCGAACTCGAACAACGACGAGATGAAGGCGGTCCTCCAGATTCCCATGGCTGGCACGTACAACTACGGCTTCCGGTACCGGTTCACGGACGAGCAGTGGGTGTACTGCGACCAGTTCGGCAGGGTGGATCCGCCTGCGGGCACCTACGGCTCGGTGACGGTGGGCAAGCCCGCGCTGACGAACCACGTGGTCATTAGTGAAATCAGCGGAGGCCTCACCGGGGCCGCGACGGACGAGTTCATCGAACTCTACAACCCGACGAACGCGGACGTGGACCTGTCCAACTGGCAGGTCAGCTATAAGTCCGCAGCCGGGCCAAGCTGGAGTTCCCCGGTCACCATTCCGGCCGGGAAGGTCATTCGCGCCCACGGCTACTTCCTCCTGGGCGGGGCGGCCTACCCCAGCACTGGCGCGGCCGCGAGGGACGTCGGCTACACCTTCGATATGTCGGCCTCCACGACCGCTGGTGGCAACGTCCGCGTCCAGCGCCTCGTGGGCTCGACGTACGTGGACGTGGACAGGCTGGGATGGGGAACCGCGGACTCCCCCGAAGGCACAAAGGGTCCGTCCCATCCGGCGTCGGGCGGAAGCATCGAGCGCATGGCCGTTTCCACTTCCATCTCCGCCACCATGGCCGTGGGTGGCGCGGACGCTGCCCGGGGCAATGGGTATGACACGGACAACAACAGCGCGAACTTCGTGACCCGCGCCGTCCGGCAGCCACAGAACTCCGCAAGCCCGCTCGAGTTCTACTGACGCCTCCGTTCCACCCCTGAAGTCCCAGGAAGGCCGCCTCCGGCACGCACGCCGGGGCGGCCTTCCGCCTTTGGGCACCGCCCGCCCGTCCGCCGCCCGACGGACGGGGCGGGGGAGGGCGTCCACTGCCCGGCAACCGTCCGCGACGGAGCACTCGGATGCTGCCAGGGCGTGCGGGGCGCATTAGCTTTGAGCCCTTTGCAGCACACCCACGGCTTGAGAGGAGCCCTTCCCGTGTCCGACCCCCTGGTCCCCGACGCCGCCCGCCACGTCACCTGCCCGCCGGAGGAGTTCCGCCGCGCGAGCGAGGAGGCCCTGGCCAAGGCCCGCGACGGCATCGCGCGACTGAAGACGCTGCCCGCCTCCACGCCCCCCAAGGACGTCCTGGAGCTGTTCGACGAGTCCTCCGCCGCGCTGGATGACGCCGCCGCGCGCGCCAGCGTCGTGCGTCACACGCACCCGGAGGTCGCCCTGCGCGAGGCCGCGGAGGCCGCCGAGCAGGCCATCGAGAACCTGGCCAACGACATCCGCATGGACCGGGGCGTCTACGACGTCCTCGCGGCCGTGAGCCTGGCCAACGAGGACGCCGCCACGCGCAAGTGGATGGAGAAGGTGCTGCGCGACTTCCGCCGCGCCGGCGTGGACCGCGATGAAGCCACCCGCGCGAGGGTGAAGGCGCTCCAGGAGGAGCTGGTCCGTATTGGGCAGGAGTTCAGCCGCAACATCAGCCAGGACACCCGCAAGGTGGCGCTGCCCCCGGCCGCGCTGGACGGCCTGCCGGAGGACTACGTGCGCGCGCACGCCCCCGGCGAGGACGGCCAGGTGCGCATCTCCACGGACTACCCGGACCTGGTGCCCTTCCTCACCTACGCGCGCGACGGCAAGGCCCGCGAAGAGCTCTGGCGCGCCAACCGCCAGCGCGGCTACCCCGCCAACGTGAACGTGCTCCAGAGCCTGGTGCAGAAGCGCCATGAGCTGGCCACGCTCCTGGGCTACCCCCACTGGGCCGCCTACGCCACCGAGGACAAGATGGTGCGCAGCGCGGACGCCGCGGGCACCTTCATCCGGAAGATCGCCGACGCGTCCGAAGAGCGCATGAAGCGCGACTACGCGGTGCTCCTGGAGCGCAAGCGCAAGGACGACCCGAAGGCGGACCAGGTGAACCCGTGGGACTCCGGCTACCTGGATGACCGCGTGAAGGCGGAGCAGTACGCCTTCGACTCGCAGACGGTGCGCCCGTACTTCGAATACACGCGCGTGAAGCAGGGCGTGCTGGACCTGACCGCGCGCCTCTTCGGCGTCACCTACCGCCCGGTGAAGGACGTGCCCGTGTGGCACCCGGACGTGGAGGCCTATGACGTCTATGAAGGCACCACGCTCAAGGGCCGCTTCTTCCTGGACATGCACCCGCGCGCGGACAAGTACAAGCACGCGGCCCAGTTCACGCTGACGAGCGGCAAGTCAGGCCGGCGGCTCCCGGAAGGCGCGCTCATCTGCAACTTCCCCAAGCCCGGCACGGAGCCCGCGCTCATGCAGCACGGCGACGTGGAGACCTTCTTCCACGAGTTCGGCCACCTGCTGCACCACATCTTCGGCGGCCACACGAAGTGGGCGGGCCTGTCCGGCGTGCGCACGGAGTGGGACTTCGTGGAGGCCCCGTCGCAGATGCTGGAGGAGTGGGCGCGTGACGTGACGTGCCTGCAGACCTTCGCGAAGCACTACCAGACGGGGGAGGCGCTGCCCGCGGAGCTGGTGGAGCGCATGCTCGCCGCGGACGAGTTCGGCAAGGGCCTCTTCGTGCGCCAGCAGATGTTCTACGCGGCGCTCAGCCTGGAGCTGTACCGACGCGACCCGAAGGACCTGGACGCCACCGCGCTCGTGCGCGAGCTGCAGGGCCAGTACATCCCCTTCCCGTACCTGGAGGGCACGTACTTCCACCTCACCTTCGGGCACCTGGATGGGTACTCGTCCAACTACTACACGTACATGTGGTCGTTGGTCATCGCGAAGGACCTCTTCACGGTGTTCCAGACGAAGGGCCTGCTCAACCCGGAGCCCGCGCAGGACTACCGCCGCGCGGTGCTGGAGCCGGGCGGCTCCGACGACGCCGCGCGCCTGGTGCACCACTTCCTCGGCCGCGACTACGACTTCCGCGCGTACGAGGCGTGGCTGAACAAGGCCGCGTAGGACGCTGACGACACGGCAGCCCCAGGAGGCTGGGGCTGCCGGTGCTCAGCGGAACGTCACTCCACCTTCGTCTGCTGCACGCGCCAGATCTCCTCCGCGTACTGCTTGATGGTGCGGTCGGAGGAGAAGATGCCCGCGCGGGCGACGTTGATGATGCACTTCTTCGTCCAGGACTCGGTGTCCTTGTAGGCGCGCGCCACGTCCTCCTGCTTCGCCGCGTAGGCCGCGAAGTCCGCCAGCACCAGGTAGCGGTCCTCGTTGAGCAGGCTGTCCACCAGCGGCTGGAAGAGGTTGCGGTCCTCCGGCGAGAAGAAGCCGGAGCGGATGAGGTCCAGAGCCTCGCGCAGCTCCGTGTTGGACTCGTACACCTCGCGCGGCTTGTAGCCGGCCTTCTTGCGCGCGATGACCTCGTCCGCCGTGAGGCCGAAGAGGAAGAAGTTCTCGTCGCCCACCGCGTCGCGAATCTCCACGTTGGCGCCGTCCAGCGTGCCCAGCGTCAGCGCGCCGTTGAGCATCAGCTTCATGTTGCCCGTGCCGGACGCTTCCCAGCCCGCCGTGGAGATCTGCTCGGACACGTCCGCCGCGGGGATGATGCGCTCCGCCAGGCTCACCCGGTAGTTGGGCAGGAACACCACCTGCAGCCCCGTGGCGCCCGCGTCGCTGTTGACCACCTCCGCGATGCCGTTGATGAGCCGGATGGTCAGCTTCGCCAGGTGGTAGCCCGGCGCGGCCTTCGCGCCGAAGAGGAACGCGCGCGGCGCGATGACGCTGGACGGGTCGCGGCGCGCCTTCATCCACAGCGCCACGATGTGGACGGCGTCCAGCAGCTGCCGCTTGTACTCGTGCAGGCGCTTGATCTGCACGTCGAAGATGGCGTCCGGATTGAGCTGCACCCAGCGCAAATCCCTCACGTGCTGGGCCAGCTCGTCCTTGTTGGCGCGCTTCACCTCGCGGAAGGCCTTGCGGAACTCCGGGTCCTCCGCGTGCGCCTCCAGCTTCAGGAGCTGGTCCAGGTCCGTGGCCCAGCCCTCACCAATGCGGCTGGTGATGAGCTTGGACAGGCGCGGGTTGCACCACGCCAGCCACCGGCGCGGCGTCACGCCGTTGGTCTTGTTGTTGAAACGCTCCGGGTACATCTGCGCGAAGTCCGGCAGCACGTCGCGGCGCAAGAGGTCCGTGTGCAGCGCGGCCACGCCGTTGATGCTGTGGCTGCCCACCACGGCCAGGTGGGCCATGCGGATCTTCTTCTCCGAGCCCTCCTCCACCAGGCTCATCCGCTGCTGCTTCTCCACGTCGAACGGGTAGCGGATCTGCACCTGACGCATGAAGCGCTGGTTGATCTCGAAGATGATTTCCAGGTGACGCGGCAGCAGCCGCTCGAACAGCGACACCGGCCAGCGCTCCATGGCCTCCGCCAGCAGCGTGTGGTTGGTGTAGCCGAACGTCTCCTGGGTGATGGACCACGCCTCGTCCCAGAGCAGGCGGCGCTCGTCCACCAGCACGCGCATCAGCTCCGCCACGCCAATGGCCGGGTGCGTGTCATTGAGCTGGATGGCCACCTTCCGGGAGAAGTCACGGAAGTCGTTGTGGTTCTTCAGGTAGCGCCGGACGATGTCCGCGATGGAGCACGCCACGAAGAAGTACTGCTGCTTGAGGCGCAGCTCCTTGCCGGCCTGGAACGCGTCGTTGGGGTAGAGGACCTTGGAGATGACCTCCGAGTCGTTCTTCTCCACCACGGACCGCTCGTAGTCACCGGCGTTGAACAGCAGCAGGTCGAACTCCGCGCTCGCGCGCGCCTGCCACAGCCGCAGCGTGTTGACCGTGTTGTTGCCGTAGCCCGCGATGGGTGTGTCGTACGGCACGCCAATCACCGTCTTGCCGCCCACCCAGCGCGCCACCGGCCGGCCATCCGGACCCTGGTGATGCTCCACGCGCCCGAAGAAGCGCACCGGCACCGCCTTCTCCGGCCGCACGATTTCCCACGGGTTGCCGAACTTCAGCCACTCGTCCGCGCGCTCCACCTGGTGTCCCTCCACCAGGTCCTGGGAGAAGATGCCGAACTCGTAGCGGATGCCGTAGCCCATGCCCGGGTAGCCCAGGGTGGCCAACGAATCCAGGAAGCACGCCGCCAGCCGGCCCAGACCGCCGTTGCCCAGGCCCGCGTCCGGCTCCATCTCCAAGAGCTGGCTCAGGTCCACGCCGACTTCCTGCATGGCGGCGGCCGCGGCCTCGTACATGTTGAGGTTGAGCAGGTTGTTGCCCAGCGCGCGACCCAGCAGGTACTCCGCGGACAGGTAATAGGCGCGCTTGACGTCCTGCTCGTAGTAGGTGCGCGCCGTCTTCACCCAGCGGTCCGTGAGGCGGTCGCGCACGGCCAGCGACAGCGCCATGAAGCGGTCGTGCGGGGTGGCCGTCTCCGGGTTCTTGCCGCGCGAATAGCGCACGTGTTCGAAGAAGCCGCGACGGACGCTGGCCGCGTCGAGCCCGGTGCGGCCGCTGTCTTCGGGAGCTCCCGAGGCGGAGGGCGTGGGCGATGCGGGGCGCGCGGAGGCGGGAGGAGCCATAAGTCGGTCGTCTCGAAGGTCGCGAGGGGGTTGATGGACTGCGCAAGCGCCCGCGCTTTTGACGCGGGACGCCCATGACGGAAGGGTACCGTGTCACGCCAGCCCAGGGCAGGGGAAACCCTCGTCCCCTGCCGGGGTCGGCCGCTTCCCCCGCCAGGGAGGGAAGGTGCTCGGGGACCCGCCGTGACGCGGCGCGGCCCCAGGGCGTGTGAAGGCAAGCACATCCAATTCGTGGAAGGGCTGGAAGCGCGCGGAACTGGAGTAAAACGCTCGCGAATGTCCTTCCCCCTGGATGACCTGGAGCAGCGCATCGCCCTCACCCGGCCAGGGGACACGGTGCGGGGGCTGAGCTTCGCGGCGGTGCTGAGGCTCGTGCACCAGCGGCTGGGGCGTGACGCCGCGGAGCGCCTGCGCGCGCCGCTCATGCAGCGCAGCCCCGTGGACTTCTTCTCCTATCCGGCGGTGGATTTCCTGCGGCTGCTCGCCTTCGCGTCGGAGGCGCTCCAGCCGGAGTTCGGCACGCGCGACGCGGCCCTGCGGGCGTGCGGGCAGGCCATCGTCGGAACGTTCTTCGAGTCCACGGTGGGGCAGACGCTCCTGCGCCTCACCTCCGGCGGCGGAGACCCCAAGCGCCTGTACAGCAACGCGCCCGCGTCCTACTCCACCGCGGTGAGCTACGGGCAGCGCGAGTACCAGGCCCTGGGCGACAAGCGCGTGCGGCTGCTCTTCAAGGGCGACCTGCTGCCCGTGGAGGTCCACGAAGGCATCCTCATGGGCCCCCTCACCGCGGTGCACCGTGAAGGCAGTGTGCGGGGCTCCGAGCGGTGCCTGGGCGACTCCGAATTCATCATCGAGTGGACCTGACGGCTCGGCGACAAGCGACGGGCCCCGCTCCACCGTGAAGGGGAGGGGGCCCGGGGGCTTTCAACTCAAGACGCCTGAGGTTACTTCGTGGCGGTGGGCGGCGGGCCCGCCTTGCCGGCGACGGCGGCCACGGACACGGCGTCAATCTGCTGGGCCATGTCATGCGCCTTGGCGAGGAAGTCCGCCGTCAGCTCCTTGGGCAGCGGATCCGCGCGAGGGAACTTCTGGGTGAGCGGGTTGGCGTAGGTGCCGTTGCGCTTCAGGCCGAAGTGCAGGTGCGGGCCAGTGGAGCGGCCGGTGTTGCCGGAGTAGGCAATCACCTGCTTCTGCCGCACGCGCTGGCCGGCGCGCACGCCGTCACCGAAGCGCGACAGGTGCATGTACTGCGTCTCCATGCCGTTGGCGTGGCGCAGCAGCACCATGTTGCCGGCGGCGCCCGCGTTGCCCGCGGACACGACGGTGCCGTCCGCCACGGCCCACACCGGGGTGCCAATGGGCGTGCCGTAGTCCACGCCGTTGTGGTTCTTCAGGTACTGGAGCACCGGGTGGAAGCGCGACCCGAAGCTGCTGGTGACGTGCGCGTACTTCAGCGGGCTCTTGAGGAAGGTCTTCTTCGCGCTGGCGCCGTCCTCCTGGAAGAAGTTGGCCTCGCCGTTGGGCAGCACGTAGCGGAACACGCGCTTGTTTCCCACCAGGCCGCCTTCATACGTGGCCGCCAGCACCTCGCCGTAGCGCAGCACGCGGCCCTTGGAGACGAACTTCTCCACCAGGGCCTTCGCCTTGTCGCCCTTGCGCACGTCCCGGTAGAAGTCGATGTCCCACGCGAACACGTCCGACAGCACCAGGCCGATGGACGGGTCCTCGCCCGCGGCCAGCGTCGCCTCGTACAGGGACGAGTTGATCTCCAGCGACACCAGCGACACCTGCTTCTCCACCTCGATGGAGCGCTTGCTGCCGATGTACTTCTCCCCGTCGCGGCGCACCTGCCACTCGTCCACGGTGCTCTGGCGGTAGTCGAAGAAGTCCAGCTCGCCGTTCTTCATCACCAGCCGGAACTGGTCGCCCACGCGCGACTTGCGGAAGTCGAACACGCCCTCCAGCGCGGAGATGACCGCTGTCACCTGCTCGTCGGGCAGCTGCGCGTCGTGCAGCGCACCCGCCAGCGTCTGGCGCGGCTCGATGCGGCGGTTCTTGATTTCGAACTGGGTGGCGGCTTCGGATGTCGAAGCCACCCCGAGGGCGGCAAGGCAGAGGAGGGAAGCGGTCTTCATGGGGGGCGATACAGGAGTGTAGAGGACTGTTGGTCCTCCGCCCAAATCCTGACCGCACTTCCCCGCCCGCCTGCCTGCTTGGCGGTTACAGCTCCACTTTCTTTTCCGAGTGGTGCTGCCCGTCGTAGCGCAGCAGGGCCCCCTTGCCGTCGTAGCGCGTGATGATGTTCACGGGCCGCCGCCACAGGGACTGGAGGTTGCGCAGCGTCTCCCGCGCGTAGTCGCCCTTCAGGTCCTGCCCGTCGTGCTTGTGCGCGAGCAGCAGCTCCGAGCGGTTCTCGTAGTTGCCGTCCACCACTTCGATGATGGGCTGCCCGAAGTTGGTGAGCGACGTGAGCAGCTTGTTCTTCACCTTGCGGAACTCGCGGTCGAGGATTTCCCACGAGTTGCGCTTGTCGTTGAAGCCGTAGACGAAGAGCTTCTGCTGCTGGGCGAACTCGGCGGTGAGGAACGTGTCGATGAAGGTGATGTCGTTGTAGTGCTTGCGCACCTCGAAAATCTTTTCGCGCCCCGCGCCCAGCTTCTTGTCCCAGGCCTGGCGCGCGCGAAGGTCATCGCACTCGTCCCACTCCTTGCCGAACTTGCCCTTGTTCCACCGGTCCTCGATGTCCCGCCACAGCTCGATGCCCAGCTTGTACGGGTTGATGGCGCCGGGGCGCACGCCCATGGTGCCGGAGTGGTGGTCCGCGTAGTCGATGATCTCATCGTCCCTGAGGGCCCTGCGGGTCATGATGGTGGAGTGCCAGTAGCTGGCCCACCCCTCGTTCATGATCTTCGTCTGGCCCTGCGGCGCGAAGTAGTACGCCTCGTCGCGCAGGATGGAGAGGATGTCCACCTCCCACGGCTCCAGCGGCGCGTGCTCCAGCAGGAAGTAGAGCACGTCGCGCTGAGGGCGCTCCGGGAAGCGCTTGCGCTGCTGCTTCTCGTCCTCGGCGCGCTTGCGCTGTGAGTCCATGAACTCCGAAGGGTTGATGAAGCCGCGCATGTACTCGCGGTTCACCTTGAAGCCCTCCACGCGCTCGTTGGACTTGGCCTCTTCCTCCGCGCGCTGCGGGTCCGGGTTGCGCCGGATGTGGGGCGCGTGCTGGTCGATGAGGTTCTCCAGCGACAGCGTCCGGTCGATGAAGTCCTCCACCTTCTCCACGCCAATCTTGTCCACCCACCGCCGGACGCGGGTGGCGTGGTTGGCCATGTCATCAATCATCCGGCGGTTGGTGTGCCGGAAGGAGAAGTTGTTCTTGAAGAAGTCGCAGTGACCGTAGACGTGGGCCATCACCAGCTTCTGGTCCACCTCCGGGTTGCTCTCCATCAAGTAGGCGTAACAAGGGTCGTTGTTGATGACGAGCTCGTAGATTTTCGAAAGCCCGTACTCGTACCCCTTCGCCAGCTGCTCGTACTCCATGCCCCAGCGCCAGTGGGGATAGCGGGTGGGGAATCCGCCGTAGGCGGCCACCATGTTCATCTCGTCGTAGCTCACCATCTCGAAGACGGTGTCGAAGAAATCCAGGCCGAACTCCTTGGCGTAGCCGTGGATTTCATCCCGCAGCGCTGCGAGTCGCGGTGTGAGGCTCTTGGGCATGGGGCGGTGGCTCCAGTGGGGGATGAGACAGAAGCGCTGGTGTCAGCGCCCCTTGCCGAGGAAGTCCTTGATGGAGGCGTAGATGGCGTCCTTGTCCGCGATCTCGCTCAGCGAGACGTTGTTCGTGTCACCCACCGCCTCGCGCAGGTCCTTGATGAACTGCCCGCTGCCGTAGGGGGACTCCACCTGCCCGTAGGCGAACTGGTTCACCTGCGGGAGGATGTCGTTGCGGAGCATCTCGATGCACTGGCGCGTGTCGTCCGCGCTCCAGTTGTCCCCGTCGCTGAAGTGGAACGGGTAGATGTTCCACGCGCTCTTCGGGTAGTCCGCCTGGATGATGTCCCGGCACAGCTTGTACGCGCTGGAGATCATCGTCCCGCCGGACTCGCGGGTGTGGAAGAACGTGTCGCGGTCCACTTCGCGCGCCACCGCGTCGTGGATGATGTAGCGCGACTCCAGCCCCTTGTATTGATGCTTGAGCCACGTATCGAGCCAGAAGCTCTCGATGCGGACGATCTCCTTCTGCTCGTCCCCCATCGAGCCGGACACGTCCATCATGTAGATGATGACCGCGTTGGTTTCCGGCAGCTCCTGCAGCTTGTAGCTGCGGTAGCGCCGGTCCTCTCGCGTGGGGATGATGACCGGCATCTTCGGGTCATAGGTGCCGGTGGCGATCTGCCGCTTCAGGGCCTGCTTGAAGGTGCGCTTGAAGTGGCGCAGCGACTCCGGGCCCGTGGTGTTCACGCCCGTGTACTTCACCTTCTGCGTGACGATGCGCTCGTTCTGCCGCCGTTCAATGCGCGGCAGCTGGAGCTCTTCGCCAAGAATCTGCGCCAGCTCCTCCAGCGTGACGTCCACCTCCAGGGCGTGGTCTCCCTCGCCCTGGCCGGCCTGGTGCCCGTCCCCGGGCTCCACCGCCCCGGGGCCGAGCTGCTGACCCACCTCACCGTCTCCCTGTCCGACGCCGCCCTGCTCCTTGTGGCCGTACTTGAAGCGCGGGATGTCGATGAAGGGGATGGGGATGCTGATGGCATCCTTGCCCTTCTTGCCCAGCATCTCGCCCTTCTGCACGTACTTGCGCAGGTTGGCTTTGATCTTCCCGCGGACGATCTGTTTGAAGCGGGAGTGGTCCTGGTGGATCTTCAAGGTCACGGTGTCACGTCCCTCTTGGACAAGGCGCTATCGCGTTACTCCTTGGCGTCACCGCGGGCGAAGATGCTGGCCACGAAGTTCAGCACGTCCGTGGAGCAGATCTCGCAGTACCCGTAGTTCTTCATCATCCGGTCCTTCACCAGGTCGATCTTCTCCTGGGTCTCCTTGTCCACGACGGACGACACCAGGTTCTTGAGCTTGATGCTGTCCTTCTGGTCCTCGAACAGCTTCAGCTCCAGCGCCTTGTGCAGCCGCTCGTTGGTCCGGTAGTTGAAGGTCTTGCCCTCCACGGCGAGCGCGCCGATGTAGTTCATGATCTCCCCGCGGAAGTCGTCCTTGCGGCTCTCGGGGATGTCGATCTTCTCTTCAATCGACCGCATCAAGCGCTCGTCCGGCACCTCGTAGATGCCGGTGTACTTGTTGCGGACCTTCTCCTTCTGGGTGAAGGCCTTGATGTTGTCGATGTAGTTGCCGCACAGCTTGCCGATGGCGTCCTCGTCGGCGCTGATGGCGCGCTGGACCTCGTTCTTGACGATGTCCTCGTACTCCTGCTTCACCGTGGTGAGCAGCTCCTTCATCCGCTTGCGCGCGTCCTCGGTGTTGATGAGGGAGTGTGTCTTCAAGCCGGCTTCCAGCTCGTTGAGCACCATGAAGGGGTTGATGCAGCCCTCGCCCTTGTCGCTCACCAGGGCGTTGGAGATTTTATCCTGGATGTAGCGGGCGCTGATGCCCTCCAGGCCCTCGCGCACGGACTCCTTGCGCAGCTCCTTGATGTTGTCCTCGGTGAAGTTGGGGAGCGTCTTGCCGTTGTAGAGCTTGAGCTTCTGCAGGAGCGACAGGTTGTGCTTCTTGGGCTCCTCCAGGCGTGTGAGGACGGCCCACATGGCGGCCATCTCCAGCGTGTGCGGGGCGATGTGCTTGCCCTTGATGGCGCGGGAGTTGAAGTCCTTCTCGTAGATCTTCACTTCCTCGGCCAGCTTGGTGATGTACGGGATGTCAATCTTCACCGTACGGTCGCGCAAGGCCTCCATGAACTCGTTGTTCTCGAGCTTCTTGTACTCGGGCTCGTTGGTGTGCCCGATGATGACCTCGTCGATGTCCGTCTGAGGGAACTTCTTCGGCTTGATCTTGTGCTCCTGCGACGCGCCGAGCAGGTCGTAGAGGAACGCGACGTCCAGCTTGAGCACTTCGACGAACTCGATGACGCCGCGGTTGGCGATGTTGAACTCGCCGTCGAAGTTGAAGGCTCGCGGGTCGGAGTCCGAGCCGTACTCGGCGATCTTCCGGTAGTTGATGTCGCCGGTGAGCTCGGTGGAGTCCTGGTTCTTCTCATCCTTGGGCTGGAACGTGCCGATGCCGACGCGGTCCTTCTCACTGAAGATGAGCCGGTTGACGTGGATGTGGCCCATGACCTGGGCGAAGTCACCGCCGTACTGGGTCATCAGCTCCTTGAAGACGAAGCGGCAGGCGGGGCACAGCTCGCAGCCATTCGGAATCGTGTAGCCGGACTCCGGCGGGGACAGCTCGGAGAAGACCTTGTCGCGCCACTCGCGGGGGATGAGGTTGAGGGGCTCCTCGTTCATCGGGCACTTCATCTTCTCCTTCGTCACCGTGCCGTCCGGCTGCTTCTTGTCGGTGAGCCAGGAGAAGGTGTACGCGGCGCCCTCCGGCGTCTTCGAGTACTCTTCCATGCCCTTCTTGAGCAGGCGGGCGATGGTGGACTTGGACGAGCCCACGGGGCCGTGCAGGAGGATGACGCGCTTCTCCGTGCCGTAGCCCTGGGCGGCGGACTTGAAGACGTTGACCAGCTTCATCAGCGGCACGTCCAGGCCGAAGATGGCGTCGCGGCCGCCGAAGCGCTCGTCGCTGAAGAAGTGGTAGCGGGTGAGCTTCTTCTTGTTGTCGATGTACTCCGACTTCCCGTGGCTGAGGATCATGTCGTAGATCCTCTGGAAGGCGGTGCGGGTGACCTTGGGGTTCTTGCGGACGATTTCGAGGTAGTCCTCGAAAGAGCCCTCCCAGTTGAGTTCCGCGTAGGTCTTCACGTCCTGGAACGCGGCGATCCTGGAGACCCACGAGCCCTTCTCAGCGTCCTTCATGTCTCTCCCTCGTAGCCTCACAGGAGGACGCGAACGGTCGCGTGCTTCCGGGGGGCCAACATGGTGAACCTGGAGGGCTGGAAGGCCATTCCACACCCACTCCGAAGAGGTCCCAGGCGACGACAATCGCGATGCTTCAGCCCCTTCGGGACCCCGCCGCGGAGTGGGACCGCGCGTTCGGCTCGTGTCGGAGGGGAGCCGCCCTCCTCCACGGGGTGAAAAGGCACTTCGATTATAAGGACCCTGACGCGCGCTGGGAGGAGCCCCCCCGGTGCGATGTGTCCGGTCCCACCTCACCCAAGCGCGTACTTCCCGACGCTTGGGCTTCCGCCGGAGGACGCCCCGTCCAGGCAGGCCCTCACTGTGGGGCGGCGTCCGTGTCCGCTCCACATGTCGGCATGACGGCCGGCGCACCGGTTCCGTCCCGCCCAGAAGGGTGCGTAACGGCGCGAATCACACGCTGCCCGGGGAAGTGATTCCCGAGGAAGCACGGGGCAGGCGGGCGGGCATCGGGCAGGAGGGAGGGACGCTGGCTTGGCTTTGAGCCCTGCCTGCGTATCCTCGCGCGCGCCATGGTTCCCGCTTCGAGTCCCGCCGCCCTTGCTTCCCCTCC
>NZ_RAWF01000349.1:0-8771 GCF_003612075.1 Corallococcus sp. CA041A | reverse complement strand
CCTGAGCCCACGCCCGCGGCTCGCGTGCCCGAACCCGCCACGCCCACCGTGCGCATCACCAACATGCGCAAGCCGGAGCCCGTGGCTCCGCTCGAACCTCCGCCCCTCGGCGACGAGGACGTGGACGAGCGCATGTTCCCGGAAGAGGGCTCCGCCGAAGGCTGTGCCTCCGGCGAGTGCATCCCCGTCGCGGAGCCCGCCGCCCCGGAACCGGAGCCGCCGGAACCCGAGCCGCCGCCCGCGATGGCGCCCGTCGCCACCAGCCGCGACAACCCCAACCGCTCCCTGCCCGAGCGCTGGCGCGCCGCAGTGGAGACCGTGAAGTCCACGTCCGTGCGCCACGGCACGGCGCTCGCCAACGGCCGCCTCCAGTCCATGAAGGCGGGCGAAATCATCCTGGGCTTCCCGCCCACCGCCGCCTTCCACAAGGCCGCCGTGGTGTCGCCCGGGGGCAAGGCCACCGTGGACGCGGCGCTGGCCTCGCACTTCGGCCGGGCCGTGAAGCTCACCATCACGGACGTGCCCCAGACCCATGACGCCCTCCCGGGCGGAATGGGGCAGAGCCTCTCCGAACAGGACACCCAGACCCGCAATACCCACGAGAAGAGCACCGAGGGCAAGGTGCGCTCCCACGCGTCCGTGCGGGCCATCCTCAAGATGCTGGGCGGCGAAATCGAACACATCCAGGTCTACGAGCCCGAGCGGCCACCGGCCAACCTCCCGGACGTGCCCGCCGCTCCTGATGACTGACAACGCCGCGCGGCCCCGCTAGGGTGCGCGGCAACGTCCCTGCTCCGAGCGGCGCCATGACGGCCCGCGCTCCCACGACCGGGGACCGAGGAAGCACATGCCCGGCATCGACCTGAACTACTTCATCCGGCAGGCGAACAAGCTCACCGAGAAGATCGAGGAGCGGAAGAAGCAGCTGGCGGAAGAGACCGTCGAGGCGAAGTCCGGCGAGGGCCTCGTGACGGTCGTCGCCAACTGCGTGCAGGAGATCCGCAGCATCAAGATCGACAAGAGCGCCATCGACCCCAACGACCCGGGGATGCTCGAGGACCTCGTCACCGCCGCCGTGAACGCTGCCCTGGCGAACAGCCGTCAGCACATGAACGCCGAGCTGGCGAAGATCTCCGGCGGCGTGAAGATCCCCGGCATTAATTAAAGACGGATGACGCCCGATCCGCTGAATCGCCTGGTCGCCCAGCTCGCGAAGCTGCCGGGCATTGGTGAGAAGACCGCCCAGCGCCTCGCGTTCCACATCCTGCGGGCGCCGGGCGAGTTCGCCGTCGACCTCTCACAGGCCATCCGCGAGGTGAAGGAGAAGGTGCACCTGTGCGTGCGCTGTTTCTCCCTCACCGACTCGGAGCTGTGCGGCTTCTGTCGTGACAACCGCCGCGACGAGCGCGCCCTGTGCGTGGTGGAGACGTACTCCGACTTGATGGCGCTGGAGCGCACCCGCGAGTTCAAGGGCCGCTACCACGTGCTGCACGGCGTGCTGTCCCCGCTGGAAGGCGTGGGCCCGGAGCAACTGCGCATCAAGGAGCTGCTGCTGCGCCTCAACGACAGCCGGGTGGAGGAGATCATCCTCGCCACCAACCCGGACATCGAGGGTGAAGCCACCGCGCTCTACCTCACGCGGCTGCTCAAGCCGATGGGCTTGCGGGTGACGCGCATCGCGCAGGGCCTGCCCATGGGCGGCGACCTGGAGTTCGCGGACCAGGCCACGCTCGCCAAGGCGCTGTCCGCCCGCCGCGACCTGTGACGGTGCTGGTCCGTCCCGCGCGCTGAACGCGGGACGGAGAAGACGCCGCACCGGCTACTGCGTCACCTTCCACGAGAACGGCATCAGCACGGTGACTTCCTGGTCGCGGTGCACCGGGAAGCGCAGGCTCTGGGCCTGCGTCTCCAGGCAGCGGCCCACGTCCGTGGACGCCAGCGGCCCGCGCGTGCCCGCGCGCACCTTGCCCGAGGACACGATGGTGAGCTCCACCTGCACCTCGCCCGAGGCCGCCGGCAGGTCGGACTTGTAGCGCTCGAAGCAACCGGTGATTTTCGAGCGGCCGCCGGACACCACGCGCTGGATGTCGTCGATGCCCAGCGACACGGGCTCCTTCGCCGCCGGCTTCTTCACGACCTTGCGGTGGGACGGGTCCTCCGCCCCGTCATCCACGTGGGGCGAATCCGTCACGGACGTCGCCACCGCGTCACCGCCCGGCGTGCCGTCCTGCACGGTGCCCTGAACATCTCCGGGCGTGGTCCCTTCAGGCACCTGGGCCGGTGCACCCTGCCCCTGCGTGCCCGCGGGATTCCCATTCGCCACGGGCGCGACGGCCGGCTGTGCCGGAGGCGGAGGCGTGACGTGGGTCGCGGTGCCACCAGGCCGCGCGACGACGAACGCCACGCCCGCGGCCACCAGCCCCAGGCCGCCCACCAGTCCCAGGACCCAACGCCGGGACGCGGGCTTCACCGGAGGCGCGCTCGGCACGACCTCCGGCTCGGGAGCCTGCGCCTGCACGGGGGCCGTCTTGTTCTGCGCGGTCAGTGCCCTCACGCCCGTGCTGCTCGGGCGGGACACCTGATGCCCGTACGTGTTCGTCCCAGCACCGGCGACGGGCGGCGAGATGGCCGCGAACTCAGGGTCCGTCGGACGCGCGGCGGTGAGCGTGGCCATCGTGGGGATGCGCGTCTTCTCCGTGACGCGCTCCTCGCCGAAGTGGTTGCGCAGGAACGTGCCCAGCGTGGGGGCGCTCGCGGCTCCGCCCTGGAACTCCGCCGCGAAGCTCTCCAGCGCATCCGCGAACTCGTCCGACGTCGCGTACCGGTCCTCCGGCTTGAACGCCATGGCCTTGAGGATGATGGCCTCCAGGCCCTCCGGCAGGTCCGCCCTCAGCGCGCGCGGCTTCTCGAACTCGCCCTGCAACAGCGCGTTGAGCACCGCCAGGTCGTTCTCACGGGAGAAGGGCCGCACGTGCGTGACGGCCTCGTAGAGGCTGACTCCCAGGGAGAAGACGTCCGCGCGGTGGTCGACCTCCTTCCCCTGCGCCTGCTCCGGCGCCATGTAGATGTACTTGCCCTTCACCACGCCCGTGCGCGTCTGGACCAGGCGCGACTCGGCCTTGGCGATGCCGAAGTCCAGCACCTTCACCTGTCCCTGGTACGTCACGTACAGGTTGGACGGCGACACGTCCCGGTGCACCACGTGCAGCGGCTGGCCCTGCTCGTTGGTGAAGGTGTGCGCGAAGTGCAGGCCCCGCGCCGCGTCGATGAGCACCCGCATCACCACCGGCAGCGGCACGTACTGGCGGCGCCGGCCCGCGAGCCGCAGCGTCGTGGAGAAGTCCTCGCCCGCGAGGTACTCCATGCAGATGTAGTAGCAGCCGTCCGTGAAGCCCAGCTCGTGGATCTGCACGATGTGCGGATGCGACAGCTTCGCCGCGAGCCGCGCCTCGTCGCGGAACATCTCCACGAAGTCGGGGATGGCCGACAGTGCCGGCAGCATCCGCTTGAGCACCACGTTGCGCTCGAAGCCGTCCGCGCCCAGCAGCTTGGCGAGGAAGATCTCCGCCATGCCACCCTCTGCCAGCTTGCGCACGAGCACGTACTGCCCATACGGCTGGAGGAGCGTCGCGGTGGAGGCGCCGGCGGGATCCGGAATGGGAACGGGGGTCTGTGCCATCCCTCAAGGTCCTCGCGGTTTCAGGGTGCGCACCGTGAGTACGTCCGGGGCACCGGGACGCGTCATCTTAAACACCAGCAGGGGGGGCAGTCCCATGGGGGCCACCCAAGTATCGAAGCGGTGCTTGGCGTCCAAGGGCACGGCCCGTCCGTTGATGGACAGGCGGGCATCCACGGGCGCCACACCTGAAGCCCGTACCTTCTCCGCCGCCGGCACACCCTGGCGCGGGCTGTCCACCACCAGCCCCACCACCGAGTTGTCATAGACGAGCTCCAGCTTGTTCATCCGCCCGCCCTTGAGGGCCGCGCCCGCCTGCGACAGCGGCGTGACGGACCACAGGTAGCTGCCCTCGCCCAGCTGTCCCGCCTCCAGCGCCGCGCGCGTCTCCGACACCGTGCGCTGCACCACCGGCGTCGCCAGCGAGCCCGCCTTGTACACCGCCACGCGATAGCTACGGGCCTGCGGTTCCTCGCCGTAGGTGAACGTCACGGCTGGGGGCTTGTCCTGGTAGAAGATGGTCGTCTTCTCCGGCCCCTCCGGCACCACGTTGCGCGCGCGCGCCAGCGAGCTGGTGGGGGACTCCGGAGCGAAGTGGACGCTGCCCGCCGCTACCTGCGTGCCGTCCTCCTTGCGCGCCCGCCAGTACAGCGTGCCCCTCGCCAGCGCGGAGACGTTGACGGAAGCGCGGTGCACGCGGCCCCAGAGCACCGGGCGCTTGAAGGCCGCGTCCTGCGCCGCTTCGACCACCGCGTCGCCCTCGCCCTGCCAGGTGAGCGCCACCTCCGAAAGCCCCCGGTGATAGACCTCCGTGCCTTCGCCCGGGCCCACCGCGACCGCCGCCTCCTCCAGCGGCTCCACCTTCGCGCTGCCGTCCTTGCTCACGGTGGCGCGCTCACCCGCGCGCAGCTCCTGCCGCGCCTCGCCCCGCCGCAGCGTCACGTCGCCCGTGTGCGCCGCCACCTGCATGCCGTCGCCGGTGCGGCGGATCTCCAGCCTCGCGCCACCGCCGGACTCCACCGTCATCTCCGGCAGCACCACGCGGCTCTCACGCCCCATGGACAGCTGCACGGCCAGGAGGCCCTGGAGCAGGTTGACGCGCGCCTCGTCGACAGTGCCCTGCTGTCCCGCGCTCTCCAGCACCGCCTCCGCGCCTGGAGCGAGCGTCAGCACCGTGCCGCTGTCCTTGAGTGACAGCACCGCCTCGCCGCCCTTCGTCCGCACGCCGTCGCCGAAGGCCAGCACCTCGCCCTCGCGGCGCACCTTGCGCCAGCGGCCCGTGTCCTTCGCCTTCACCTCCGCGACACCCGAGGTCGCGCGCACCGTCACCGGGATGGGCGCCAGCTCCACGACTCGCGGGGCCGCGGGCGTCACCTGCGCGCGCTCGCGGGTCAGGTCCACCGCGTCGCCCTGCGCCGCGCGCAGCGTCTTGCCGTCCTTGGAGACCAGCTCGATGGCGCCCAGCTTCACCTCCACCCGCGCGGAGTCCTCCGCCACCGCGACCTTCACCTCCGACGGATCCGGCCCCACGCGCGTGAGGCCGAAGGGGGTGAGGATGTTCAACGTCACCTTGGAGCCCGCGCTGTCCGCCTTCCTGCCCGCGGGCACGCGCGACAACACGATGCCGCGCTCCACCTTCATCACGATGCCGGACGAATCCGAGCCCAGCGCGAACCGGCCCTCGCTGCCCACCTCCACCGTCCGGTCGCCCGGGAAGCGCACCGTCGCGGATCCGCTCTCACCGGTCTCCACCGCGTCGCCCGCGAGCAGCGGTCCCTCCACCGCGGGGCCCACCTTGCCGCCGCGCTCCAGGCGCACGTCGCCGGACAGCCCTTCCAGGCGGCCAATGGGAACGACGGCTCCCGCGTCCACCTCCACCCCTGGCGGAGGTTTCGGCGCCTCCTCGCGTTCACACCCCGAGCAGCCGGAGAGGAGGACGAGCAGCGACAGCGCCAGGATGCGGACAGGACTCACTGAAACCTCGACGACGACAGACGGGCGCGTCGCGGCACTTCCGCGCGACTCACCGGCCCCTCGGGAACAAATCAACGTTGAGAATGGCCTGCTCGCCTTCGCGCACGGTGACCATCTTCGTCTGGGTCACGTGCCCGGCCGCGGACAGGGTGATGCGGTACGTGCCGCCGCGGACGCGTGCGGTGAAGGTGCCGCTCTTGTCCGTGCGCGTGCGCACCTTCGCCTGGGCAATGATCACCGTCGCCACCAGCGGCTGGCCGTTGCGCGCGCTGCGCACCTGGCCCACCAGCGTGGCCAGCTCGCCCTTGCGGTCCTGCGACAGCACCACCACCAGCTCCGACGTCTGCCCCGCCACCACCACCGCGGCTTCTTCCGTGGCGCGGAAGCCCGGCGCGGACATCGACACGGCCACGGGCCCGGGCTCCAGTCCTTCCAGCAGCAGCTCGCCCGCCTTGTTCGTGCGCAGCTGCGCCTTGCCCGAAACCACCTGCACGTCCGCGACCGGCGCGCTGTCCTTGCCCTGGACCACCTTCAGCTTGAGGGAGCCCGTCTTCGGCGCCTTCTTGCGCAGGCGGAGCTGGACCGGCGCGCCCTCGGTGGCACCACCGCTGACGGTGGCGACCTCCGTGGCGTCCTCATAGCCGTCCACGCTGGCCTGGGTGGACTGCGCGCCTTCGGGGAGCAGCACCCGCAGCTGCCCCTGCGCGTCCGCGACCAGCTCCTCGCTCGTGCCCGGCGTCTTCAAGGAGGGCACGCGCACGTGCGCGCCCGGAAGCGGTGCGCCCGTCTCCGCGTCCACCACGCTCAGCGCGACGAAGGCCTGACGCGGGCCCACGGGCCGCGACGTCCCGCCCTCGCCGGCCAGTGACACCTCGAAGCCCAGGCCAATGCGGCGCATCCGCTGCTCGGAGCGCAGGCCGCTGGCCTCCAGCTCCATCGTGTCGTGCGCCTGCTGCACGTCCAGGAGCACGCGCCCCGTCCAGCCGTCCCGGCGCACCACCGGATACAAGAGCGCCGCGCCCACCACATAGCCGGACGACGACGCCTTCAGCCCGTCCGCCGCGTGCGCGGACAACGTCAGAGGCACTTCGCCCCGCGCCTCCAACTGCAGCTCCGCCGGCAGCGCCACCAGCACCCGGCCTGAAATCAGCGCCGCGTGCCGCACGCCCCGCTGCAACACCGGCGCGTAGGTGAACCCGCCGAACAACGGAAGCTGCGCGAAGCCGTAGCCCGCTCCCAGCTCCAGCCGCACCGGCCCGAGCGACAGTCGCCCGCGAGGCCCCAGCGAGCCGCGCACCAGGCTGCCGCCCGTCACGCGCGACGACGCGTCCCGCAGTTCGAAGGCCTCGCGCTGGAGATCCACCTGGCCGCCCAGGTACTCCCCCGCCCAGCCCATCAACGTCAGCGCCACGTCGTTCGGCGTCAGACCGCTGTAGGTGAGCCCGGGCCCTACATCCACCTGCTCACCCTGGCGGGACGACAGGCCGTAGCGGAAGCGCAACGAGGCGCGCTCGGACTCGGGGGCCTGCGCACGGGCGGCCCCGGTACAGGCGAGCACCAGGACGAGGACGACGAGGCGCGGAAGGATGTCGGTGAGGGGGCTCGGGCGGCGCAAGGCCCGGGAGAGTATAGAGAAGAGGGGCAGGTGTCCCAACCCGCGATGCCGTCATTCCTTCAAGATCGGCGCGGATCACGGCTGGCTTCTTGCTGGAGTGGAACTGCTTTGCTAAGCATGACGGCGGTCGGTAGCGCCTCGTCTAACCTCCGGGATTCACTCCAGAAACATCGGAGCGCCGCCGTGCGCGGGGCGAGCGAACGCTGAGGAGCGCATACGCCCATGGGCACGCAACTGGTGATGTACGAAGAGGAGTTCACCAAGATCAACGCCGTTTGCGACCGGCTTACCAAGGACGCGAACGCGAAGGTGGTCTTCCTCGTCGACAAGAACGGCCAGCTCATCTCCTCGGCCGGCCAGACGCAGAACATCGACACCACGTCGCTTGCGTCGCTGACGGCCGGCAACGTGGCCGCCATGGGCGGTCTGGCGAAGTTGATCGGGGAGAACGAGTTCCCCAACCAGTTCCATGAAGGGGCGAAGGACAGCCTCTACATGACCATCGTGGGCAGCCGCGTGGTGCTGGTCGTCATCTTCGACAACCGCACGAGCCTGGGTCTGGTGCGCTTGCGCATCAAGAAGGCCAGCGACGAGCTGACGAAGATCTTCGAAAGCCTCGTGAAGAAGACCGACAGCCCCGGAGCCGGTTCGCCGTTCGCCGAGATCTCCGACGACGATATCGACAACCTCTTCAGCGAGTAACCCGGGAAGCCATGTCCTTCATCAATTACTCATCCCGCGAAATCAACTGCAAGATTGTCTATTACGGGCCGGGCCTTTGCGGGAAGACGACCAACCTTCAGTACATCTACAACAAGACCGCGGCGGACACGAAGGGCAAGCTGATCTCGCTCTCCACGGAGACGGACCGCACGCTCTTCTTCGACTTCCTGCCGCTGTCGCTCGGTGAGATCCGCGGCTTCAAGACGCGCTTCCACCTCTACACGGTGCCCGGTCAGGTGTTCTACGACGCCAGCCGGAAGCTCATCCTCAAGGGCGTGGACGGCGTGGTGTTCGTCGCCGACAGCCAGATTGAGCGCATGGAAGCCAACATGGAGTCGTTGGAGAACCTGCGCATCAACCTGGCCGAGCAGGGCTACGACCTGAACAAGATTCCGTACGTCGTGCAGTACAACAAGCGCGACCTGCCCAACGCGGTGACCGTGGAGGAGATGCGCAAGGCGCTCAACCCGCGGAACATCCCGGAGTACCAGGCCGTGGCGCCCACGGGCGTGGGCGTGTTCGACACGCTCAAGGCCGTGGCCAAGCTGGTTCTCACCGAGCTTCGCAAGGGCGGTTGACACTCCGCCTGCTGTCCTGCCCGGCGGGCTGGCCCCCACCGGGCAGCCCCCGGCGAACGATGGTATGACCTCGTGCCGTCGGGCAGAGCCGCCTTCCGAGGTCGTACCGTGCGCGTCGCAACCGCCACCCTCCGTCTCCTCGCGCTCCTGAGCGCTGGCCTGCCCGGGCCGGTGCTCGCGCAAGGTGCGTCCCCCTCCCCTGCTT
>NZ_RAWF01000348.1:0-8782 GCF_003612075.1 Corallococcus sp. CA041A | reverse complement strand
CAACTCCAACCGCTCCCTGGTGATGCGCCTGGACAAGCTGTCCGGCGAGACGGTGGTGGGCCTGGAGCTCGCCACCGGCGTGCCGCTCGTCTACGAGATTGGCGCCGACGGACAGGTCGTCTCCAAGAGGCCATGCCCATCCTCGCCCTCGTCCGTCACGGTCAGTCCCTCTGGAACCTTGAGAACCGCTTCACCGGCTTCGTGGACGTGCCCCTCACCGAGCAGGGCCGCGCCGAAGCCCGCAAGGCCGCCGACGCCCTCCAGGACGTGAAGTTCGACGTGGCCTACACCTCCGCCCTCAGCCGGGCGCAGCAGACGCTGGCCATCCTGCTGGAGGCGCTGAAGCAGACCCCGCCCGTCATCCGCGACGCGGCCCTCAACGAGCGCCACTACGGCGACCTGCAGGGCCTCAACAAGGCGGACGCCGCCAAGGAGTTCGGCGAGAAGCAGGTCCACGTCTGGCGCCGCTCCTTTGACGTGCCGCCCCCCAACGGCGAGTCCCTGGAGATGACCGCCAAGCGCGTGCTGCCCTTCTTCGACCGCGCCATCGCGGGCGACCTGCGCCAGGGCAAGAACGTGCTCGTCGTGGCGCACGGCAACTCCAACCGCTCCCTGGTGATGCGCCTGGACAAGCTGTCCGGCGAGACGGTGGTGGGCCTGGAGCTCGCCACCGGCGTGCCGCTCGTCTACGAGATTGGCGCCGACGGACAGGTCGTCTCCAAGCGCGGCTGAGCCGCCCTGACGGCAGGGCCTTCCTGGGGAAGATGGGAGGGGGCTTGAATGAGCGGCCTTCTTGCCCGTCAGATGGGACGAAGCACGAACACCCCCAAGGATGCACACCATGAAGGCCCTGACCCTCGCCGTCGTCCTGCTCTCCTCCGCCGCGGCCCTGGCCCAGACGGCGCCCAAAACGGCGGAATCAGTCACCATCTCTGGCGGCGCCGAGTTCCGCCGCCCGCCGCCCCCGGGCCAGTCCACGCCGCGCCCGGGACCGATGCCCCAGCCGATGCCGATGCCGGTGCCCTCGCGCAACCAGGTCGTCATCGACCGTGAGCAGGTGGCGCGCCGTATCGACCGGCTGGAGAGCGCGCTGCGCGACGCGATGTCCCGCACGAAGGACGCCAAGGGCCGCGAGAGCATCCGCAACGCCATGGAGGAGCTGGACAAGCTGAGCGAGTACGTGGACGACGCCGCCCCGGTGGTGGTCAACCACCCGGCGCCGCTGCCGCCCCCGCCGCCGCCGGTCGTCCGGCCCATCTCGGACGTGCAGTTCCGCAACATCACGGCGGCGATGGTGCGCGAGTCCTTCCCGCGCGAGAAGCTGCGCATCCTGTCGCAGGTGGCCCCGAACGAGAACTTCCTCGTGACGCACATCCTGTCCGTGCTGGGGCAGTTCAACTTCTCCAACGACAAGCTGGAGGTGGTGCGCCTGATGCGGCCCACGCTGCTGGATCCGCAGAACGGCTACCAGCTGTACCAGGCGTTCCCCTTCTCCAACGACAAGCAGCAGCTGCAGGCCATCCTCGACAGCGGCGGGCGCTACTAGCCTCCTCGCGTCACTACCGGAGCGCGGACCAGATGGTCCGCGCTTCCTGCGAGTCCGCGGTGGCGTGGACGCTGGCCAGCACCCGTCCTTCCGCGTCCAGCGCCAGGACATAGGGGGTTTCGCTGGGAGAGAGGCCCAGGGCCTTGGCCATGTCACCGTTCTTGTCCAGCCAGGTGTCCTGCCAGTAGGACTGAGGCACCTGGCCCTTCGCCTTGCCGCGCGCGGTGCCCTCGCTGACGAAGAACGGCAGCTTGAGGGCAAGGAGCGACTGGCGGTGTACCGAGTCCGAGACGTGCTGGTCCGCCGCGTCGAACCATCCGCGCATCTGGGCGCCCGCGTCCTTGTTGGTGATGACGACCAGCAGCGTGGGACGGCCCTTCAACTCGTCGCTCGCGTGCTTCCCGTTCGTCAGGTCGCGCGCGGAGAACTCGGGCAGCGACTGTCCCTGGGAAGGCAGCGCGAACGCGCCCGGAGCCGTGAGCAGTACCCCCGCGAGCGCTGACACCGTGAGAATGGAGCGTCCCCGTCGCGAGCCTCTGGATTGGCGAGCCATGAGAGGACAAGTGTTCACGCGGATGCGGATCCCCTAGCGCCCGGAATGCCTGCGCACGCCCGGCAGCCTGCCCTGCGTGGGGATCCGGTAACGTCAGCGCCCCCCTTTCTCTTCGTACCGGGAGTCCCCCCTTGAGAACCGTCTCCCTCGCACTGCTCCTGCTGCCTCTGACGGGTGGCGCGGCCGTGAAGAGCATCTCCACCGTGGCCGACCTCCAGACCGCGCTTTCGTCCGCGAAGGCCGGGGATGAGCTCGTCCTGGAGGGCGGCACGTACACCGTCAACGCGAACCTCAACTGCGCCGCGGAGGGCACCCAAGCCGCGCCCATCATCGTGCGCGCGAAGAACCGCCACGCGGCCGTCGTGCGCTTCAACGCGCAGGAGGGCTTCAAGGTGTCCGGCCGGTACTGGACCTTCGACGGGCTCACGGTGGAGGGCATCTGCGCGAACGACCAGACCTGTGAGCACGCCTTCCACGTCACCGGCCACGCGGAGAACTTCGTCCTGCGCAACAGCCGCGTGCGCGACTTCAACGCGCAGCTCAAGGTGAACGCGTCGAAGAACGCCGGCGGCGTGTGGGAGATCCCGCACCGGGGCCTCATCGAGAACAACGAAATCTACGACACGCACGCGCGCGCGACGGGCACGCCCGTGACCAAGCTGAACATCGACACGGGCGACGACTGGGTGGTCCGCGACAACGAACTGCATGACTTCTCCAAGCAGGGCGGCATCTCCTACGGCGCCTTCATGAAGAGCGGCGGCAACCGCGGCCTCTTCGAGCGCAACCGCGTCCTGTGCGTGAAGGACCAGCCTGCGGGGGACACGCGCATCGGTCTGTCGTTTGGCGGAGGCGGAACCGGGAACGAGTTCTGCGCGCCAGCCTTCGACCCGACCGTGCCGTGCTCGCCGGAGCACAAGGACGGAATCATCCGCGACAACATCGTGGCGAACTGCTCGGACGTCGCGGTGTACCTGAACAAGGCCGCGAACACGCGCGTGCTGTTCAACACGTTCGTCGGCACGACGGGCGTGGACTACCGCTACGCCGAGTCCACCGGCGAGGCCATCGGCAACGTCCTGACGGGCGTCATCCGCAACCGTGACAGCGCCACCGGCACCCAGAGCGCGAACCGGTCGAACGTGGCCACCAACACGTTCGCGTCCTGGTACGTGGCGCCGCTCAAGGGGGACCTGACGGTCAAGGGCGACGTGTCGTCGCTCATCGGCGCGGCCCCGAGGAACACGCTGGCGCCGGAGGACTTCTGCGCGCGCGCCCGGCCCGCCTCGGCCACGCTGGGAGCCCTGGAGCACTCGCTGGGTGACTGCCCCGCGAACACGGGCGGCGGCACGGACGCGGGCACCGGCGGAACCACGGACGCGGGCACCGGCACGGACGCGGGCACCGGCACCACGGACGCGGGCGTCGTTCCGGACGCGGGCCCGGGCCCGGAGCAGGAGCCGCCGGACGAGGATGACGGCGGTTGCACCGCGAGCCCTGGCCTGCTGCCCGCGCTCCTCGGGCTGCTCGTGCCCCTGGCCCTGCGTCGGCGCGCCCGTCGCTAGCAGAGGCCTGGCGAGGCGGCTGGAGACCCCAGCCGCTTCGCTCCCTCACCCGCGCGCTTTAGAACGCGGTGGAGACGAACAGCCCCGGGCGGATGGCCAGGATGCCACCCACCACGAGCGCCAGCGACACCAGCGTGCCCACCAGCGGCAGCACGTAGCCGGGCGGCGTGCGCCGGCGGTTCGCGGACAGGGGGCCCTGGATGGCGCCCACCGCGAGAATCATCATCACGATGTGCCCGATGAGCGCCGGGTAGTACCCGCGCGTCAGCAGCACGCCAATGCCCACGAGCACCTGCAGCTGCATGAAGCCGGAGTAGGACGCGCCGATGATGCGCCCCACCTTGTCGAACGGGCGCTTCGTGGCGACCGCGAACGCGAAGAACGCGAGCGCGATGACACCGGACAACAGCACCAGGTAGCGAAGACCCGAGTGGAGATGGAAGAAGAAGGTCATGGACGCGAGGGTTTAGCACCCGCCGGGCGGGGCGCGACGTTTCCTGCAAGCTACGACGGGTCCGGCTTGGGCGTGCGCTTCGTGCTGGGGGGAAGGGGCGGCGCGGAGATGCGCTCGGTGGGGGGCAGCTCGCCCGTGAGGCTCTTGAGGAAGGCCACCAGGTCGTCCACCTCGCCGTCCTTCAGCGTGCGGCCCAGCTGGTAGCGGCCCATCAGGCGCACCATGGTGGGCAGGTCCTTCACGCTTCCGTCGTGCAGGTAGGGCCCGGTCATCTCCACGTTGCGCAGGGTGGGCACGCGGAAGTAGCCCCGGTCGTCCTCGTTCTTCGTCGCGTCGAAGCGGCCCGCGTCCGTGAGGGCCGGGTACGCCTCCACCAGCCCCAGCTTCTGGAACGAAGAGCCGCCCACCGCCGGGCCGTTGTGGCACGTGGTGCAGCCGGTGGTGACGAAGGCCTCCAGGCCGCGCTGCTCCTGCGCGCTCAGGGCCACGTGCTCCCCCGCGAGGAAGCGGTCGAAGCGCGACGGCGTGGTGAGCGTGCGCTCGAAGGCGGCCAGCGCCCGGGCGGCGTTGGCCAGCGTGACGGGCTTGCCCCCCTTGGGGAAGGCGGTGCGGAAGCGCGTGCTGTATTCAGGGATGGAGGACAGCGTGGCCTCGACGCGCTTCGCGTCCGGCATGGCCATCTCCACCGGGTTCATCATCGGCCCTTCCGCCTGGGCCTCCAGCGTGGCGGCCCGTCCGTCCCAGAACTGCGCGATGTGATGGCCCGCGTTGTAGACGGTGGGCGAGTTGCGGCTGCCCTTCTGCTTCTTGTGACCTTCCGACAACGCCTTGTTGTCCACGCCGAAGGTGTCGAGTCCGTGGCAGCTGTTGCAGGACACGTCGTGGTTCTTCGACAGGCGGGGCTCGTGGAAGAGCATGCGCCCCAGGGCCACCTGCTCCGCGGTGTCGTCGGGCAGCGGCGCCTGGTTGCGAGGCGCCTGGAAGAAGTGCGACGCCAGCTTCGCCACCGCCGCGGCATCCGGTGCCGTGGGCTTCGGGACCTGCTCCGCCACGGGAGCGGGCGCGGCCGGCTTCGCCTCCGGAGCCTTGTCTGGGGAGCGCTCACAACCGGCGAACAAGCCCGTTCCCATCACAGACAGGGTGAACCCGAGCAGCAATCGATTTCGCGTCATGTGAAGAGCCTCCCGGATGCAGCGCGGAGCGCACCGTACCAGTGCCCCGGGCGGCTGGCGTCGCGACAGAACGTCGCACCCACGGCGCGGCCTTTCCCATTCCATCAGTCTGGCAGCGCCTGCCCGGACGGCGGCCCGGCGGACGCGGCCCGAGCCTCCTGCGGAACAATCCCCGCGCCGCTACCTCTTCTTCAAGGTCTCGGTTACACGCAGTGGCGCATCCGCCAGGAAGCGGGGCGCCACGGAGGACGGCGGATGCAGGATGGAGACACGGGCGGCAAGGGGCGGGAGGTGGACGTGCTCGTCTGCCGCAAGTGCCTGACGAAGAGCGCCCGGAGCGGAGGGCAGGACCTGCCGCGCTGGCTCCAGGGGGAGCTGGCCGAGAAGGGCCTCGCCGGCCAGGTGCGCGTCACGCCCACCGGCTGCATGAACCAGTGTCCGCGCCGGCAGGTCACCGTGCTCGTCTCCGACTCCGATGATCCCGAAGGCCGCCTGCTGCTGGTGGAGCCCCGGCTGCAGCGCGACCTGCTGCTGAAGTTCGTGGAGCGCCGCGCGCGCCCGGACGCTCCCTCCGCCACGCCCGGCGACGGCGACGCTCCGGGGGGGCAGGAGCACCTCGGTGATGAACCGGTCCACGAGGAACGAGGCCAGTAGCCCCGTCGCGGTGCCAGCGGTGTCCCACGCCAGGTCCTTCACGGAGAAGACGCTGCCGCGAGCCTTGTCGTACACCTCCTTGCCCAACCCCACGCCCAATCCCAGTCCCACGCCGGTGAGCGCACGCGCGCCCGGTGAATCGAAGAGGACGGCGCCGGCCCCGTAGCCCACGCCCGTGGCCGCCGCGCACGCCGCGAAGTGTTTGGGCTTGTCGCTGCCAAACCAGTCATCACCGGACGCGGCGCGGCCAGAGGCCGGGACAGCGAGGAGCACGAGGGCAGCGAGCGCGGAACGGGCGGACATGCATCCATCCTGTAGCATCCTCCGCGAAGGACGCGACCTGGGCTGAGAGTGAAAATCCGGCGCGTTTCCACGCTTGCCGACCCCCACGGTTGGTGCGTTTTGGAGACGAGGCCCGCACGTGGGCTTATGCTCGACTCGTTTTGAAAGGCTTCGGTCCCTCGCTCAACTTCCGGCAGACCCGGCACCCCGCGCTGGATGGCGCGCGAGGACTGGCCGTGCTCGCCATGGTGATGGGTCACACGCTGGACGCGCTGCTGGCGCCCGCGTTCCGGGACCATCCGTGGATCCAGGAGTATTGGAAGATCCGGGGCATCACCGCGCCCCTGTTCCTGCTGGTGAGCGGCTGGGCGGTGGTGATGGCGCTGGGCACGAAGCCGGGCGCCGCGAAGGACTCCTTCGGCCGCCGGTTCCGCCGCGCGCTGCTGCTGCTCTTCCTGGGCTACCTGCTGCACTGGCCGGGCTGGGGCGCGGTGCGCGAGCTGGGCTTCTCCGAAGCCATGCTGCGCAAGGTGTTCCAGTTCGACGCGCTCCAGTGCATTGGCGCGGCGCTGCTCCTGGGCGCGATGGCGCTGGTGGTGACGCCGAACCGGGGCGCCCGGGCGCTGCTGCTGGGCGGGCTGGCGGTGGGCATCCCCCTGGCGAGCGTTGGGATGTGGGACGCGGGCGCGCACCTGCCGGTGCCGCTGCAGCAGTTCATTGGCAATGGGGAGGGCAGCCGCTTCCCGTTCTTCCCCTGGGCGGGCTTCTTCTTCGCGGGCGCGTTCGCCGCGCACGCGCTGCACCTGCTCAAGCCGGGCCTGCCGCAGGGCTTCTCGTTGCTCGCGCTGGGCGGAGCGCTGCTGGCGCTCACCCGTTGGGTGCCCGTGGAGTGGACGCCCACCAGTCCCACGATGGTGCTGTACCGCGTGGCGCAGGGCCTGCTGGTGCTGGGCGTCGTGAACCTGCTGCCGCAGCGGGTGAGCGGCCTGCTGGCGCCGCTGGGACGGCTGTCGTTGTGGATCTACGTGCTGCACCTGCCGGTGGTGTACGGCTGGGCGGACATCGCGGGCCTCGCGCAGCGCATCGGTCCCCGGCTGGGCATCGCGGCGGCGCTGGGTACCTCCGTGGCGCTGCTGGTGGGCTGCTACCTCATCGCCCGGATGGGCCGCTGGGTCCGCGAGCAGGCCCGTCCGTGGCGCGCCGGCTCCACCACGCTGAACGCCAGCGTCGGCACCGCGCGCCTGGGCCAGTAGAAGGAAGCCCCGTCCGTTCACGCGGCCGGGACGACGGCGCGCAGGGCGGCCACGCTCGCGGATTCAGCCCTCGGAGCCGGTGCGCGGCAGCTTCGCGGGCGGCTCGGTCGCGTTGCCACGCGCCACCAACTCACGCGTCACGGCCTCCAGTGCGTTGATGCGACGGCCCGCCCGGCCCCGGGCCCACGTCGCCACCTCCGGCGCCTTGAGCAGCTCCACCGCCTGCTCCACGCCGCCTGCCTTGCCCTTGAGCGCCCGCGCGGTGACCAGCCGCACGTTGCGCGCGGCCCTGCGCGTCAGGCCGCTGTTCCACAGCAGGTCCAGGGCGAACGAGGTCCACACCGTCAGCTCGTCGTCCGGGCGCAGGAACGCCTCGAAGCGGGCCAGCGCCTGGGCACGCGGCTCACCGGCGCGCAGCTCCTCCTCCGGCAGCTCCACGTGCAGCGACGTGCTGTACGCGAGCGGCTGCTCCGGCGCGATGACCGCCTCGAAGCGCTCGCCCGTGGCGTAGCGGACCGCCACCAGGTGCACCAGCTCCGGCGGGATGCCCGCCTCCAGCGGGTGCGCGTTCGCCTCCGCGTAGAAGAGGACCAGCCGGTCCGCGGCATCCGCCAGCGAGCGCAGCTCCAGCGGCGGGCGCCACTCGCCCTTGTAGATGCGGCGGCGGTTGGGCCCCGTGCGCGTCTCCTGGCGCTCCAGCTGCGTGTCCACCATGAACTCGAACGCGCCCAGCATGCGGTCGAAGTACTCGGGCTTGCCCTCCAGCTGGCCCAGGATTTCCGCCACCGCCTCGATGGTGGAGACGCAGTGGTCCGCCGGCTCCGCGCGGATGCGGTAGTTGCTGGGGCGGCGCGGCACGAAGCCGATGCGCGGCAGCGCCGCGAGCACCGGGTTGCGCATCACCACCTTCTTCGCCTGCGGCCAGGTGCCGTCCACGACGATGAGCGTCTCCGGAGGATTCGCCTGGGCCTCCTCCACGGAGATGGCGTCCTCGCCCGGGAAGAGCACCGCGACGCGCTCCGGGTTCTTCGCCAGCTCCTCCAGCCGCGCGTGGCCGGAGAAGTCCACGCCCCGGTGCAGCTCCGAGTTGGTCAGCGACAGGTGCGCCATGCGCGCCGTGCCAATGGCCACGCGCCGCTCCCTCGGATGCTGGAGGAACACCACGCGCGTGCGCGTCTGGAGCTGGGGGACATGCGCGCAGTAGCACGCGCTTTCAGGACGCAGACACTTGATGCAGAAGGTACGCACGCCCGGCCCTTTATCACGGCCCCGCCCCGCCCTGCCCCGGTCGACCGGGCGCGCC
>NZ_RAWF01000347.1:0-8810 GCF_003612075.1 Corallococcus sp. CA041A | reverse complement strand
CGGGGGTGGTGAGCGGGCTACTGGCGGGCGCGGGACTCGCGCTGCTGCTGGTGCCGGGTGCGCTGCGCGGGCGCATGGGGTGGGGTGACGTCAAGCTGATGGCGGGCGTGGGCTGCGTGCTGGGCTTTCCCACGGTGCTCGCCGCGGCGGCCTTCATCTCGCTTACGGGCGCGCTGCAGGCCATCGTCACGCTGCTGTGGCAGGGGGCCGTCTGGGACACGCTGGCGGCGGTGGCCCGTCGCTGGGCGGTGCGGATGAAATGGATGCGCGAGGAAACCTCGCCCGCTCCTGTGCGACACATCCCCTACGGCGTCTCCATCGCGGTCGGGACTTTCTGGGCCATGTGGTGGCAGCAACAACATCTGGGATAGCGCGCCGTCAGGCCGGGCGCGCGCACGCAAGAAGGGGATTCACACGATGTCCACTCGCTTCACGCAAGCCCTGGCGCTCGGCGCCCTCGTCACCCTGGTGGCCAGTGCCCCCGCCCTGGCCCAGGAGGGAAGCTCCGTCAGCCTGGGTGTGGGTACCCAGAAGGTGCTCACCATTCCCGGCCTCAGCCGCGTCGCGCTGGGTGATCCGTCCATCGCCGAGGTGAAGACGCTCGGCACCGGCCAGCTGCTCGTCACCGGTAACGCAGAAGGCAAGACGACGCTGCTCGTCTGGAAGTCCTCGGGTCAGCGCATCAGCTACCTGGTGACGGTCCGCAAGCAGGACCCCAACGAGGTCATCTCCGAAATCAAGCGCCTGCTGGGTGAAATCGAAGGCGTGTCCGTGCGCATGGTGGGTGACCGCATCTACCTGGACGGTCAGGCCTACACCACGCAGGACGCGGACCGCATCGAGCAGGTGGTGAGCCTGTACCCGAACGTGAAGTCGTTCGTGAAGATCGCCCCCAACGCCAAGAAGCTGGTCGCGCAGAACCTGAACGCGGCCTTCCAGAAGGCGGGCCTGAAGAACGTGCAGGCCAACGTGGTGGGCGCGACCATCTTCCTGGAGGGCTCCGTGGAGAGCCAGCAGGACCTCCAGAAGGCGGAGCTCATCACCAAGGCCATCGGTGAGAAGGTGGAGAACCTGCTCGTCGTCGGCATCAAGCGGATGATCCTCTCCGAGGTCCAGTTCGTCGAAATCCGCCGCAACAGCCGCGACCGCTACGGCATCAAGTACCCCACGGACATCACTGGCACGCTGACCGCCGCCGCGACGCTGAACAAGGCGCTCATCCCCTCCGGCGACGCCGTCTCCGGCCTGATCATGAGCGCGACGGGCGGTTCCGACCTGAGCATCGGCTTCCAGGCCAACGACGGTTACGGCCGCCTGCTGGCGCAGCCCAAGCTGGTGTGCGCCAGCGGTGAGAAGGCGGAGTTCCTCGCTGGCGGCGAGGTGCCCATCCCCCTCATCACCAACACGCAGTTCACGGTGGAGTACAAGCCCTACGGCGTCATCCTGAACATCCGCCCCACCGCGGACCGCAACGGCAACATCCAGACGGAAGTGGAGGCGGAGGCCTCTGAAATCGACACCTCCGTGTCCGTGTCCTTCGGTGGTTCGTCCGCCATCCCCGGCTTCCGCACCCGCAAGGTCAAGACGAACGTCACGGTGCGCCACGGTGAGACCATCGTGCTGTCCGGCGTGTTCAGCCACGACGAGCAGAAGGCCGTCGCGAAGCTGCCCGGCCTGGGTCACATCCCCATCGTGGGCGAGCTGTTCAAGAACCGCGCGTTCGACACCACCAAGCGCGAGCTGGTGATCTTCGTCACCCCGCGCATCGTGAACCCGGACTCGGACAAGGTCCGCAGCATCATCGAGGACGTGAAGACCCGCTACAAGCAGGCCCGCTCCGAGGTGAACTTCAACATCTTCGACTGACGGCCCTCAAAAGCGCCCTCACGTTGGATCCGGGCCGGCCCCATCCCTGCTTCAGAGGGGGAGGGTGCCGGCCCGTCCGTTTCCGGGCAGCAGGCGGGCGAGCGTCGCAGGAGTCTTTGAGGTCGTAGGAGGGCTTGGTAGCATCCCGGCCCATGTTTCTCATCACGCTGACGGAGAAGGGCGGCGGTTCGGAGCAGCGGGAGTACCCCAAGAACGAGATCACGATCGGCCGGATTGCTGGCAACGACATCGTGCTCGCCAAGGGGAACGTCTCCAAGACCCACTCCCGCATCGTCGAAAAGGACGGCCGCTTCATCATCGTGGACATGAAGTCCACGAACGGCACCTTCGTGAACGGCAAGAAGATCGCCGGGCCGATGGTGCTGAAGCCCACCGACCAGGTCTCCATCGGCGACTACATCCTCAACGTCGAGGCGCTTGCCGACGAGCCCGCTGACGAGGGCTACGACGAGGAGCAGGGCGAAGAGGCCTACGACGAGGAAGAGGCCTACGAAGAGGAGGAGCCCTACGAGGAGGAGGAGGCGCCCGCGCCCGCCCCCGCGGCTCCCAGCCGCATGCCCGCGTCCATGGCCGCGGCCATGGCGAAGAACAAGCGCAAGGTGGACCCCCGGCTGGAGCGCTACTCGCGGCTCCAGAAGGAGATCCACGACCGGCTCATCGAGTACCTGGACCTGCGCCGCATGGACATGGACCGGCTCGGGGACGAGGAACTCTGGCGCCGCACCGAGAAGGCCATCCGGGACATCATCGACCAGATGGAGGCGGACCAGGAGCTTCCCGGGGACGTGGACCGGGAGGAGCTGCTCACCGACGTCATCAACGAGGCGCTGGGCCTGGGGCCCCTGGAAGCGTTCCTCGCGTCGGAAGAGATCAGCGAGATCATGGTGAACCACGCCAACCAGATCTACATCGAGCGCAAGGGCAAGCTGACCCTGTCGGAGAAGACGTTCTCCTCCAACCAGGCGGTGCTCGGCGTCATCGAGCGCATCGTGGCGCCCATTGGCCGCCGCATCGACGAATCCAGCCCGCTGGTGGACGCGCGCCTCAAGGACGGCAGCCGCGTGAACGCCATCATCCCGCCGCTGGCGCTCAAGGGCCCCTGCATCACCATCCGCAAGTTCAAGAAGGATGCGCTGAAGATCCAGGACCTCATCAAATACAAGACCGTCACCGCGCAGATGGCCGAGTTCCTGGAGATGTGCGTGACGGCCCGGCGCAACATCGTCATCTCCGGCGGCACGGGCTCCGGGAAGACGACGACGCTGAACATCATCAGCTCGTTCATCCCGGAGGGTGAGCGCATCATCACGGTGGAGGACGCGGCGGAGCTTCAGCTGCCGCAGGACCACTGGGTGCAGCTGGAGAGCCGCCCGCCCAACCTGGAAGGCAAGGGCGCCATCACCATCCGCGAGCTGGTGAAGAACTGCCTGCGCATGCGTCCGGACCGCATCGTCGTGGGCGAGTGCCGCTCCGGCGAGACGCTGGACATGCTCCAGGCCATGAACACCGGCCACGACGGTTCGCTCACCACGCTGCACGCGAACACGCCGCGTGACGCGATTGCCCGGCTGGAGACGATGGTGCTCATGTCCGGCATGGAGCTGCCGGTGAAGGCCATCCGCGAGCAGATCGCCAGCGCCGTGCACCTCATCGTGCAGCAGACGCGCTTCTCCGACGGTTCTCGGAAGATCTGCTTCATCACCGAGGTGTCCGGCATGGAGGTCGACATCGTGACCCTGCAGGACATCTTCTATTACAAGCAGGACGGCTTCACCGAGGACCACAAGGTGCGCGGACGCTACGTGGCGTCAGGCTTCGTCCCGAAGTTCTACGACGAGCTCCAGCGCAAGGGCATCCCCGTGAACATGAGTATCTTCCGCGAGGACTGACGCGCCCATGCCTACCCTGGTCGTCCGTCACCCTGACGGCACTGAGCACGAGCACGAAGTCGCGGGCGAGCTGAAGATTGGCCGCCAGCAAGGCAATGACCTGGTCCTCACGGAAGGCGGCGTGTCGCGGCAGCACGCGCGCGTCTACGTGGAGGGCGGCACCGTCTACGTCGAGGACGGAGGCAGCCAGAACGGCACCTTCGTGGACGGCGAGCGCATCGAGGGGCCCACGGCGCTGACGCCGGCCTCGCAGGTGCTGCTGGGCGACTACGAGATGAAGCTCAAGGGCAATGCCCGGAGCACCAGCGGGCGCCGCGCGGCCACACCTCCGCCCGGCGATCCGGCGACGCTCTCGGACGCGCCCGTGAAGGGCACGCGCGCCATGCCCAGCATCCGCGCCAAGGCCACGCAGAACGGCGCCGCGAAGCCCGAAGGCGCGCTGGCGAAGCGGCCCGCTCGCTCCACGCCCGCGGGTGCGGGTGCCGCGGCGGCGGGCGCGGGTTCGGGTCCGGTGCTCAAGGGCATGACGGGGCCATGGGCGGGCAAGTCCTATCCCATCAACGGCACGTTGCTGGTGGGCCGGGCGCCTCCGGCGGTGGTCGTCCTGGATGACGACTCCGTGAGCCGGAAGCACGCGGAGGTGAAGCGCGAGGGCACGGGCGTGCTCGCGCGCGACCTGGGCAGCGCGAACGGCACCCTGCTCAACGGCGAGTTGCTGGGCGAGGAGTTCGTCGACCTGCAGCCCGGGGACGTCCTCCAGTTCGGCGTGGTGGAGATGACCTACGAGTCCGCCGAGACGCCCTCGCGCCGTCCTGGCACGGGCGCGGCGCCGGCACGTCGTGGCGGCCGGGCGTCGCCCGAGTCGGGCAATAAGCGCAAGTTGATGGTGATCGCGGGCGGCGTGGTGGCGCTGCTCGCGGTGGCGGCGGTGGTGAAGTCCTCCGTCGGGGCGCCGCGGAAGACGCAGCCGACGGGGCCCGCCGCGCCGCTGGATCCCGCGCAGCAGGTGCAGGAGTTCCTCAGCGAGTGCCGCTCCTACGCCTCCAACGAGACGGGGGCTCCGGACTGGGGCCGCGCCGAGAAGGCGTGCGAGCAGGCGCTGGACATGGACCCCATCAACGCCGAGGCGAACACCCTCGTGCGGCGCATCAAGCTGGAGAAGGAGGCCTTCGACAACTTCGAGGCCGCGAAGAAGTCCATCGAGCTCAACCGCGAGAAGGACGCCCTGGAGTACCTCCGCAAGATTCCGAAGGAGAGCGAGTACTTCCGCCGCGCCCGCTCCAAGGCGAAGGAGACGGCCGAGCAGTTCGTGGATCGCGCGAAGTTCGACTGCAATCGCTACCTGAACAACTCGCAGTGGGGGCCCGCGGTCCAGCGCTGCCAGCAGTACATGGAAGTGTGGTGCCAGAAGCAGAGCAAGGAGGACATGGAGCCGCCCATCGGTCAGACGCTCCGCCTGGAGGGCGGTCTGCGCAAGAACGAGTGGCGCCCCAAGGACACCATGTTCGTGAAGTTCCTGGTGGCCCGCCAGCGCGTGGACCGGAACGCGCAGCCGTGGACGTGCCCCGTGTCCGACATCCTCCAGGAGGACGGTCTGGGCGTGGATCAGGCCAGCGAGGTGCGCGCCATGTTCGCCAAGCGCTACGCCCCGAAGCTCATCCAGGCGGCGATGATGGACTACTGGGCCGGCCGTGGCAGCGAGGCCATGGCGACGCTGCAGAAGCTGCGCTCGAAGGAAGACCAGGCGCAGTACCACCAGCTCGCGGACGACCTCATTCGCGACGTGTCCAACGTGGATCAGCTCTTCAAGACGGGCGGGAGCAACATCACCAACGAAGACCCCGAGCGCGCGGTGGCGCCGTTCAAGGACGCGCTGGCGACGGACAAGCGCATCATGGCGGAGCTGGCGGAGTCGCACCTGTCCTTCTACCGGAAGAACATGTTCCAGGACCTGGCGGCCTCCGCCTACCTGCGTGGCAAGCACTTCGCCGACCGCGAGGACCGCCGCCGCGGCTGCCGCATCTGGAAGATGGGCTTCGACTTCTACAAGGGCAACACGAACCTGAACCGCGTGGTGGCGTTCTGCTCCACGCAGGCGCAGAACGCGTTGAACAGCGTAGGCAGCTGCTCGGACTTCCAGGCGGTGGAGGACTACGCCGTGCCGGGTGACGGCATCGCCGAGCAGATGGCCGCGAAGAAGGCCGAGATGAAGTGCCGCTGAGCGGCGCTCCGGTGCGGGGCTTCGTGGACAGACAGCGGTAGGCGCGCTAGGGACGGGGGATGGCCGACACTAGCCCCCCGCGCTCCGAGCGCCGCCTGGCGCTCTTCGACGCGTCTGGCTTCATCTTCCGCGCCTACCACGCCATCCCCCCGCTCACGACGAGCAAGGGGGTGCCCACGAACGCGGTGCTGGGCTTCACCCGCATGGTGCTCAAGGCCCTGCAGGAGCTGAAGCCCACGCACGTGGCGCTCGCGTTCGACAAGTCCGGCCGCGTGGAGCGTCAGAAGATCGACCCCACGTACAAGGCGAACCGCAAGGCGGCGCCGGAGGACCTGACGCCCCAGTTCCCGCTCATCCGCAAGGTGGGGGACGTGCTGAACCTGGCCTCGCTGGACGCGGAGGGCTGGGAGGCGGACGACGTCATCGGCACGCTGGCGCTGCAAGCGAAGGCGGAGGGCTTCCAGGTACTGGTCGTCACCAGCGACAAGGACTTCATGCAGATTGTCGACGAGGACATCACCCTCTTCGACCCCGCGAAGAACAAGCGCATCGGCATCGCGGACGTGCAGGAGAAGATGGGCATCCTGCCCAAGCAGGTGCGCGACTTCCTGGCCCTGGTGGGCGACGCGGTGGACAACGTCGCCAAGGTACCCGGCGTGGGCGACAAGACGGCGGTGGAGTTGCTCCACCAGTTCGGCGACGTGGAGACGCTGCTCGCGCGCGTGGAGGAAGTGAAGAAGCCGAAGATCCGCGCGGCGCTGGAGTCCCACCGCGAGAGCCTGGCGCGCGCCAAGCAGCTCGTCACCTTCAACACCGGACTGCCCCTGGGCGTGAAGCTGGAGGACCTGGTCCGCCGTGCGCCGGACGCCACGCGTGCGCGGGACCTGTTCACGGAGCTGGAGTTCTTCGCGCTCCTGCGCGACCTGCCCGCGGAGGAGGCCCCGGCGCGGCCGGACGTGGCGCCGCTCGCCACCACCACCACGCTGGTCACCACCGAGGCGGAGCTGAAGGCGCTGGCGGAAGCGGCGAAGGCGGCCGGGTCTCTCACCCTGGTGCCCGCCTACGAGGGCATGCCCTTCGCGGCGCCGCTGGTGGGCATGGGCGTGGCGCTGCCGGATGGCTCCACGCGGTACGTGCCGCTGCGGCACCAGCAGCTGGGCGCCACGCAGGTGCCGGTGGCGGCCTTCACCGCGGTGATGAAGGACGTGATTTCGGACGCGGCGGTGAAGAAGGGCGGCCACGACCTCAAGGCGCTCACGCTGGTGCTGGCCCATGAAGGGCTGACGCTGGAGGGCGCCCAGGACGACGTGGAGCTCTTGAGCTACCTGCTCAACCCGTCGCGCCGGGAGCACGCGCTGGCGGACCTGGCGCGCGAACGGCTGCGTTCAGAGCTGCCCGCGCTGCCCGCGTCGGTGGAGGGCAAGAAGGGGCGGCCGCTGGCGGACCACGGGCCGGAAGAGGTGGCCGCGGCGTACGCGGTGCGCGCGGACGCGGCGCGCAGGATGGCTCCGGAGCTGTGGAAGGAGCTGGAGCTGGGCGGACTCTCGGAGCTGGCTCGCACGCTGGAGCTGCCGCTGTTGCCCGTGCTCGCGCGGATGGAGCGCGAGGGCGTGAAGCTGGACGTGGTGGAGCTGGGCCGCACTTCCGAACGCGTGGACGTGGAGGTGAAGACGAAGGAGGCCGAGTGCCACCAGGCCGCGGGCCACGTCTTCAACCTGGGCTCCAATCCGCAGCTGGCGCAGGTGCTCTACGAGGAGCAGAAGCTGCCCATCCTCAAGCGCGGCAAGACGGGCCCGTCCACGGACCAGGAGGTGCTGGAGAAGCTGGCCGAGGAGCACAACAGCGTGCTCGCGCGCGCGCTCATCGAGTACCGGGGCCTGTCCAAGCTCAAGAGCACCTACCTGGACACGCTGCCCACGCTGGTGGCGAAGGACGGGCGCATCCACACCACGTACCACCAGGCAGCCACCGCCACCGGCCGGCTGTCCTCGTCCGACCCGAACCTGCAGAACATCCCCGTCCGCACGGAGCTGGGGCGTGAAATCCGCCGCGCCTTCGTGGCGGACGCCGGGCACCAGCTGGTGAGCGCGGACTACTCGCAGATTGAGCTGCGGCTGCTGGCGCACATCGCGGAGGACCCGGTCCTCATCGACGCCTTCCGCAATGACGAGGACATCCACAGCCGCACGGCGGCGGAAGTCTTCGGCGTGGCCCCCAAGGACGTGGACCGCGAGCAGCGCCGCGTGGCGAAGATGGTGAACTTCGGCATCGCCTACGGCCTGTCCGCGCACGGCCTGTCCACGCGCCTGGGCATCTCCCAGGAGAACGCGCGCGACGTCATCGAGCGGTACTTCACCCGGTACGCGGGCATCCGCCAGTACCTGGAGGACACCGTGGAGAAGGCGCGCAAGGTGGGCTACGTGGAGACGCTCTACGGCCGCCGCCGCCTGATGGGGGACCTGCTCTCCAAGAACCGGGCGGTGGCCCAGGCCGCCGAGCGCGCCGCCATCAACATGCCCATCCAGGGCACCGCCGCGGACCTGATGAAGAAGGCCATGCTGGCCGTGGACGCCGCGCTCCGGGAGCAGAAGCTGAAGACGCGCGTGCTCCTCCAGGTGCACGACGAACTGCTCTTCGAAGCGCCGGACGCGGAGGTGGAGGCCGTGAAGGCGCTGGCCGTGAAGAGCATGGCCTCCGTCGCCGAGCTGAAGGTGCCGCTCAAGGTGGACGTGGGCGCGGGGAAGAGCTGGGCGGACGCGCACTGAGCACGAAAAAATGCGGGAGAGCGCCCACCCCCGTAGGCGCCCTCCCGC
>NZ_RAWF01000346.1:0-8828 GCF_003612075.1 Corallococcus sp. CA041A | reverse complement strand
GGGCGGGACGGGGCGGCGGGACGATGCGCTTGGCGCGCAGGTCCTTGATGACCAGCCGGGTGATGGTCTTGAGCGCGTCCATCACGCCGCGGCCGTTGGCGGCGGCCGTCTCGAAGTCGGGGACGCCGCGGGGGTTGAGCTCCCGGCGCAGGTCCTCCACGGAGAGGATGTTGTCCAGGTCCCGCTTGTTCCACTGCATCACCAGTGGGAAGCGGTCCAGGCGGATGCCGTTCTCCAGGAGGTTCTCCTCCAGGTTCGCCAGGGACTCGCGGTTGGCGTCCATCGCCTCCGACTGCGAGTCCGCCACGAACACGACGCCGTCCGCGCCCTGGAGCACCAGCTTGCGGGTGGCGTTGTAGAAGACCTGTCCGGGCACGGTGTAGAGGGCCAGGCGCACGGAGCAGTCGCCCACGCGCTCCACCTTCACCGGTAGGAAGTCGAAGAACAGCGTCCGGTCGCCTTCGGTGGCGATGGACATCATCTCTCCGCGGTGGGCCGGGCGAACGGTCTCGTAGACCTTTCGCAGGGTCGTCGTCTTCCCCGACAGGCCGGGGCCGTAGAAGACGATCTTCGCGGCCACTTCGCGGGCCATCAGGTTCACGCTGCTCACGGTGTCAGCTTACCTAGAACGACTCGGCGCCCGGCGCCAGTTGCCGGGCGAACATTCGCGGGCGTCCCGGCCCGGTGCTCGGCCGCGAGCAGGGCGAAGAGGGCCGCTTCCTTCGCCTCTTCGGGGAAGCCCAGCACGTCCAGCCGCTCCAGCGGCACCGGGGCCAGCCGCGCCCGAAGATCCGCCATGAGCACAGGATTCCGCGTCCCGCCGCCGGAGACATACACGGCCTCCAGCCGGGGAAAGCGGGGCCGCACCCAGGTGTCGAAGGCGCGCGCGGTGGCCTCCACGGTGAAGGCCCGCGCGGTGGCCATCAAGTCGTGGGGCCGCTCCGGGGCCGCCGCCCAGAGCCGGTCCACCAGCGGTTCGCCGAAGCCCTCGCGGCCCGCGCTGCGCGGAGGTGGCCGCGCGAGGAACGGATGCGCGAGCAGCTCTTCCAGGAGCGCGGGGATCACCTGTCCCTGGGAGGACAGGCTCCCGTCCCGGTCGCACGCGAGCCGTCCCTTCGTCACCCGGCGCGCCAGCCCGTCCAGCACCATGTTCGCGGGCCCGGTGTCGAACGCGAGCGTGTCGTCCACGTGCTCGCCCACGACGCTGATGTTGGCGATGCCGCCCAGGTTGAGGAACGCGCGTGTGACCTCCGGCCGTTCGCGGTTCCGGAAGACGGCCCAGTCCAGGTAGGGCACGAGCGGAGCGCCCTGGCCGCCCACCGCCATGTCGCGGGTGCGGAAGTCGCTGACGACGGGCAGGCCGGTGCGCTCGGCGATGACGGCCGCTTCGCCAATCTGGAGCGTGGAGGCGATGGCGGACAGGTCCGAAGGAAGGTGGGCCATCGTCTGGCCGTGCGAGCCGACGACGTGGACGTCCTCGCGCTTCACGCCCGCGCGCGCGATGACGGCCAGCACGGCCTCGGCGAAGCGCTCCCCCAGTTCGAAGTTGAGGGCGCAGAGGCTCCGGGCGTCTTGAGGGCCCAGCACTCGCGCGACCAGGTCCGGCGTGAAGGGATGGGAGACATGCGCGAGCAGTTGGAGCTTCACGTCCGCGCCGGTGCCGTCCACCCTGCACAGCGCCGCGTCCGCCGCGTCCACGCTGGTGCCGGACAGCACGCCCACGCACAGCCGGGGCGGCAGGGAGGGGGAGGGTGGCGTGGCGGGGTGCATGCCCCAAGTCTAAAGGCCCGCTCCCACGGCCGCCGGACCCCGGCCCGCAGGGCACCTCGTGTGTCTGGGAATGACGCCCACCCTGTCGGATTCTGGAGGGACCGCGGGCCCTCGCCGCCTCAGCGCGTGGGGCGCCGACGTGGCGCTCGGGCCGCCGCCGGGCGTTCGAGCCCTCGCAGGCCCGCGTCCTTCAATCGGCGCCGGGCCTGGGCCGCCGGAAGCCCCGTGAAGTGCATGGCCAGCGCCAGCTTCACGTGGTCGCCAGCGGCCTGGAGCAACGCCTCAGCCCGCGCGGGGGGCAGGTCCGTCAACTCCGCGACCATCCGCACCGCTCGGGCCCGCAGCTTCGTGTTCGTGGGGCGCACGTCCACCATGCGCCCCCGGTACACGTGGCCCAGCGACACGAAGGCCGCGGTGGTGATGGCGTTGAGCACGAGCTTCGTCGCCGTGCCCGCCTTCAGCCGCGTGGAGCCCGCAACCACCTCCGGCCCCGTGCGCGCCAGCACCACCGTGTCCGCGCGCATGGCCGGCCCCGGCGGGTTGCAGCACACCAGCACCGTGCGCGCCCCTCGCTCGCGGGCCTCGTCCAGCGCCCCCCGGACATAGGGCGTGGAGGCCGACGCGGAGATGCCGCACACCACGTCCCGCGCCGTCGCCCGGAACGTCCGCACCGCCCGGGCCCCCGCGGCGACGTCATCCTCGGCGCCCTCCACGGCGCGCGTCAGGGCCCGCCGGCCGCCCGCGATGGCCGCCTGGACCCGCGTCGCCGGGACACCGAAGGTGGGGGGACATTCGCTCGCGTCGAGCACGCCGAGCCGACCGCTGGTTCCCGCGCCCACGTAGAGCAGCCGGCCGCCAGCGTGTAACGCTTCCGCCACGGCCCGGGCCGCCGCCGCGATGGACGGCAACGCCTCACGGAGCGCGCGGAGCGCGATCAGGTCTTCTTGATGCAACCGTCGGACGACCGCCTCGACAGGGAGGAGGTCCAGGTCATCCGTACGGGGATGGAGCCGTTCGGTGGGCGGAAGCGCGGACTTTCGAGCGCGCGTCATGCCCACCGGAAGGCTCCCGGACTTCAGGCGGCCTTGGTCACCTTGCCCGCCTTGATGCAGCGGGTGCAGGCCAGGACGCGCTCAATGGAGCCGCTCACGTTCGCCCGCACCTTCTGCAGGTTCGGCAGGGTCCGCTTCTTGGTCTTGTTGTTCGCGTGGCTGACGTTGTTACCCACCAGCGGACGCTTCCCACAGAGGTCGCACTTCCACGCCATGACTGCTAACTCCTTGAAAACTGGGGCGTTCGACAGCAGCCCATAAAAGAGCGGCGGACCCTACCAGAAACAGGCCGGAAATCCAGCCGGATCCGACCCGGGACCTATCCCTTGAGCGGATCCTTCTTCTTCAACATGTCCTGCACCAGCTTCGCGGCGCGCATGCCCGCGAGCAACTCGCCCTCCAGGCCCAGGCCGGGCAGCACCTCGCGGCCGGCCAGGATCACGTTCTTCGCGGGCGTGCGCTGCTTCAACCCCGTGACGCCCAGGAAGGCTTCCGTTTCGAAGCTGTAGAGCGGGTGGGGCATGAGCCGGCTGCCGCGCACTCCGCCGGCGTCCAGGTAGGGGACCGAGCGCAGCGCGCGGTGCTGCTTCGTGAACGGCATCAGCCGGTCCAGGTGCGCGTCGATGCGCTTCGCCAGCGCCTGGAGGTGCTCTTCGCCCTCTTCGCGCGCGGAGGCCGGGACGAAGGCGCCCGCGCACACCACGCGCACGCCCTCCACGTCCTTGTGCCCGGAGGCCGCGGCCATGCGCGCCGGGTGCTGCTGCACGAGCAGCGGGCCCAGCTCCGGGTCCTGCGTGTCCACGAGCACCAGCTCGCCCATGCCGCGCGGGAGCGCCGCCTCCGGCACCACCCAGTTCACGCTGAAGAGCAGCGACTTGATGTTGGACTGATCCAGGTGCTCCAGCAGGCCGCGGTTGTGCTTCTTGTCCGTCACCAACCGGCGCAGCGCCCCGGAGTCCGTGGCCGTCACCAGGCACGACGCGCGGTAGAGCGTGTCCGAGCGCACCAGCTTCACGCCGGAGAACTTGCTGCCGTCGAACGCGAGCTCCTCGACGATGAAGCCCGCCGGGTTGTCGCGGCCCAGCACGTCGCCGCCCAGCTCCGTCAGCCGCCGGGTGAGCACGTCGCGCAGGGCGTCCATGCCGCCCGGGTACGTGGACGGCGCGGTGAGCACCTGGGACAGGGCCCGCGTCTGCGCCAGGGGCGCGCTAGGCTTCTCCAGGTGGACGAGGAAGGGCAGCAGGCCGCGCACCAGCGACAGCGCCGGATCCTCGCCCGCGAGCCGGGGCGTGGCGTCCAGGGCCGGGTGATCCTTGATCTGTCCCTTGAGCTTCCAGCCCTCGAAGAAGCCGTCGGGCGGCAGCTGGGGCCCGGCCTTGAAGAAGGCGTCGGTGGACTCGTGCTGCGCGGCGCTGCCCGCGAGCGCGCCCTGGATGCCCTCGCCGGCCTCGCCGAACTCGCGCGTCAGCTCCGTGCGGCGGCGGGCGGCGTCCCCGACCAGGTCCACCCGGTTCCGGGGCAGCACCAACTGGAGCTCCGGCGCGTGGGGGCGCAGCGCGCGGCCGATGGCGGTGGAGAGGCCCAGCTCGTTGAGGGCCTCGTCCACGGCGGGCATCGCCTTGAGGGGCGGCGCGACGAAGGGGGCGTAGGGCAGCACGAAGCCGTCGTGCTCGTAGCCGGGCCCCATGCCGTCGTGCTCCACCAGCAACACGCGGTGGTTGCGCTTCGCCAGGAGCGCGGCGGCGAGCGCGCCTCCGACCTGGCTGCCCAGCACGATGACGTCGTACACGTGCCGGGACGGGCCCGAGGGGAGCTTGAGTTTGGCGGAGGACGTCGACATGGCCGCCGAACACTACACAACGTCACCGCGTCTGGCGCCCTTTTGGCGCCTTCCTGACACGTCCGGGGTGGGGCGTATGTGCCCCCTCAGGCCCTGGACCTGAAGAGGCGCGCGAGCAGCTCCGGGGGCAGCGTGTCGAAGTCCGGGGCGGTGTAGTGGGCCCCCGCGTTCTTCAGCGCCGCCGCGGTCGTGGTGGTGGTGATGCCCACGGTGACCATGCCGGCGGCGCGCGCGGACAGCACGCCGTTGATGGCGTCCTCGAAGGCGAGGCACGACTCGGGGGGCACCTGGAGGGCCTTCGCCGCCGCGAGGAAGATGTCCGGCGCGGGCTTGCCGCGCGTCACCTGTTCGGCGCCGACGACACAGGCGAAGAGCGGGCGCACGGAGAGCCCGTCCAGCACCAGCTCGCGGTTGCCGTGCGGCGCGGCGGTGGCCACGGCCAGGAGCAGGTTCGCGTCGCGCAGGCGGTGCAGGAAGCCTTCCGCGCCCCGGTGCAGCGCGAGGTAGGGCCGGTAGATGGCGCGGTAGTGGGACTCCTTCTCTTCCGCGAGCGCGTCCAGCTCCGCGACGGAGAGGGTGCGGCCCAACAGCTGCGGGAGGATCTCCTCGTTCTTCTTTCCCGCGAACTCGTTCTGGAAGCGTTCCGCGGTCAGGCCATCCAGACCGAGTTTCCGGGCGAGCGTCAGCCAGGCGCGGTTGTGGAAGTCCATGTTGTCGACGAGCGTGCCATCCATGTCGAAGACGGCGGCGAGCAGGGGGGCGGCTGCGGGAGTCATGTTCTCCCCAATACCGATTTCCTCCGCCATGTCACCCCTGAATCTCCCATGCGAGCCCCTTCCGGGCTGATATCCCCCACGCCATGAGCGAGGACGTGCTGCTGGAGACTCGGGGGCCCGTGGGTCTGGTCACCCTCAACCGACCGAAGGCGCTCAACGCGCTCTCCCTGGAGATGTGCCGCGCGCTGCATCCCCAACTGGACGCCTGGGCGGCGGATCCGTCCGTGAAGGCGGTGGTGATCAGCGGAGCAGGGGGCCGGGCCTTCTGCGCGGGAGGGGACGTGCGCGCGGTGGCCAGTTCGGTCGCACGGTCGGACATGTCGCTGTCGCGCGAGTTCTTCCGTGCGGAGTACGCGCTCAACCATCGGATCCACCACTTCCCCAAGCCGTTCATCGCGTGGGTGGACGGCATCTGCATGGGCGGTGGGTTGGGGCTGTCCGCGCACGGGGCCTTCCGCGTGGTGACGGAGAAGCTGGTGCTCGCGATGCCGGAGACGGCCATCGGCATCTTCCCGGACGTGGGCGGTGGCTGGTTCCTCCCGCGCTTCCCGGGCGAGGCGGGGACGTACCTGGGGCTCACCGGCGCGCGGTGTGACGCGGCGGATGCGCTGTGGCTGGGGTACGCGACGCATCGGGTGGAGTCCTCGCGGCTGGAGGACGTGGTGGGTGCGCTGGCGGCCGCGGACTGGAGCGGACCGGGGCGCGAGGTGGCGGCGCGAGTGCTGAAGGGCTTCCATCAGGACGCCGGTGTTTCGGGGCTCGCGTCGCGGGCGGAGGTCATCGACCGGTGCTTCCAGGGGAGCCGCGTGGAGGACATCCTCGCGGCGCTGGAGCGCGAGGGGACTGCGTGGGCGGAGGAGACGCGTGCGACGCTGCCGCGCATGTCGCCCACGAGCCTGCGGGTGACGCTGCGGCAGCTGCGCATCGGGCGTGGCCAGGACTACGACGCGACGGCGCGCATGGAGTACCGGTTGAGCCAGGCGCTGACGCAGCGGCCGGACTTCCAGGAGGGGATCCGCGCGGTGCTGGTGGACAAGGATCAGAAGCCGCGCTGGAGCCCGGCCACGCTCGCGGAGGTGACGGACTCGGAGGTGGAGGCGTGCTTCGCGCCCCGGCCGGGTGACGAGCTGGAGTTGCCCGCGCTGGGCTGATCAACGCGAGGGGACGGTTACAGGTCCTCGTCGCTCACGACGGTGCGTCCATCCGCGCGCAGCAGCGCGGTGGTGATGCCTTCACCCGGGCGCAGCACGCCTGTCTCGTAGACGTGCTGACTGCCACACGAGGGGCTCTTCTCCTTCAAGAGCGCCACTGTGACGTCGAAGCGCCGGGCAGCCTCCAGGGTCTGCTGGGCGCCGTCCTGGAACGCGGCGGTGCGGTCCTCGCGCGTCTCCCGCGTGAGGGCCCGCGCACGGCCAGCCCAGACGTCCACGCCCGTGCCACCCGCGAGGTCCACGGGAGGCCGTGGAATGCCCATGCCCGCGGCGGCCTCCGGGCAGATAGGGATGACGGCCTTGCCCTCCAGCGCCGCGAGCACGCGCTCCGAGCGCTGCGAGCGGCCGTCGTAGCGGCACGCTTCGCCCAACAGGCATGCACTGACCATCACCGTGGGGGCCGCGCGCAGGGCCTCCCGACGAGCATCACGGGCAGACGCTTCGCCTTCGTCCGAGAATGCATGCTGGGCCGGGCTCTGCACTTCGGGCGCGGCATGAGCCGGTGTTACCGCCTTCGGCGCGTTGTGCGCCGAGGATGGTGACAGCTCGATGGGCTTCGGCGCGGTATGCGGCGGCGCGACCGCCCTGGTCTCTTCGGACGCGGCGGAACGCGACGGCTCCACGGCCTTCGTCACGTCGGCGAACCCGGACTGCGAAGCGCGGTGTTGTCTCCCGTCACCCGCGCGGCCACCTTCGTGCGCGTCCCGTCCAGTGTCACCGCACCGGTCACCGCCAGCCGCACGGCCAGCGGATACAGGCGGTGCTCCTCCGCGAGGATGCGCGCGCTCAGGCTCGCCTCGTCGTCCTCCGGCAGCACGGGCACCGCCGCCTGCGCGATGATGGGGCCCGTGTCCGTGCCCGCGTCCACGTAGTGCACCGTGCACCCGGCCACCTTCACGCCGCGCTCCAGCGCCTGCTTCTGCGCATGCAGCCCCGGGAACGCAGGCAGCAGGGAAGGGTGGATGTTGAGCACGCGCCCCGGGAAGCGCTTCAGGAAGTCCGCGCTCACCAGCCGCATGAAGCCCGCCAGGCACACCCACTCGACGCCCGCGTCGGCCATCACGCCGAGCACCGCCGCCTCGAAGTCCGCCTTCGACCCGAAGCCCTTGTGGTCCACCACCTCCGCGCGCACGCCCGCCTTCCGGGCGCGCTCCAGCGCGAACGCCGTGGGCACGTTGGACAGCACGCACGCCACCTCGGCCGGGTAGTCCGCCTGCCCGGCCGCATCGAGCAGCGCCTGCAGGTTGCTCCCGCCGCCGCTGACGAGCACCCCCAGCCGCGCCCGCCGCGCGCTCATGGGTCGATGACCGCCGTGGCCTCGCCCTGGCCTGCTTCCACCCGGCCCACCTCGGTGGCCTCCACGCCCCGGGCGTGCAGCACCTCCAGCGCCTTCGCCACGTCCTCCTTCGCCACCACGACGATGAGGCCCAGGCCCATGTTGAACGTGCTGAACATCTCGTCGCGCGCGACTCCGCCCGTCTTCGCGATGAGGTCGAAGATGGCCGGCTTCTTCCACGTGGACTCGCTCAGCACCGCGCGCGTCCCGTCCGGCAGGCACCGGGGCAGGTTGCCCGGGATGCCGCTGCCGGTGATGTGCGCCATGCCCTTCACCTTCACGGCCTGGCAGAGCGCGAGCGCGTCCTTCACGTAGATGCGCGTGGGCTCCAGCAGCGCGTCACCCAGCGGCCGGTCCAGCCCCTGCGGCGTCATGTCCAGGGGCAGCTTCGCGTCGTCCAGCAGCACCTTGCGCGCCAGCGAGTAGCCGTTGCTGTGCAGCCCCGACGACGTGAGCCCGATGAGCGCGTCCCCCGGCTTCACCGTCTTGCCGTCGATGATGGCGGACCGCTCCACCACGCCCACGCAGAAGCCCGCGACGTCGTACTCGCCCCGCGCGTAGAAGCCCGGCATCTCCGCCGTCTCCCCGCCCAGGAGCGCGCACCCCGCCTGCTCGCACCCCAGCGCGATGCCCTTGACCACCTCCGCCGCGGCGTCCACCTCCAGCTTCCCCGTGGCGAAGTAGTCCAGGAAGAAGAGCGGCTCCGCGCCACAGGTGAGGATGTCGTTCACCGACATGGCGACCAGGTCGATACCCACCGTGTCGTGGCGCCCCGCCAGGAAGGCCACCTTCAGCTTGGTGCCCACCCCGTCGGTGCCCGCCACCAGCACCGGCGCCTGGTAC
>NZ_RAWF01000345.1:0-8910 GCF_003612075.1 Corallococcus sp. CA041A | reverse complement strand
GCATCGTCGCGATTCCCCGGCCCGCGCCCCGCGTCGCTCCAGCGACCAGGGCCACCTGTCCTTCGAGTGGCTTCATGTCAGTGCTCCCCTTTCAAGCGCCACCATGCATCCCCAATCCTGACAACCCCTGTCATGATTCCCAGCCCAGGCTGCACCTCTCCCGAAACCCAGAGGGCCCATGCGCGCGGATCGCCTCGTCCACCTGTTGATGCGCCTCCAGTCCCGGCCCCGCAGCACCGTGGGCGAGCTGGCGCGCGAGCTCCAGGTCTCCAGCCGCACCGTGCACCGGGACCTGGACGCCCTCTCCACCGCGGGCGTCCCCGTCTACGCCACCCGAGGCGCCACCGGCGGCGTGGCGCTGATGGAGGGCTGGCGCACGCAGCTCACCGGCCTCACCCGCCCGGAGCTCCAGGCCCTGGCCACGGTGGGCGCTCCTGGAGCCCTGGACGACCTGGGCCTGTCCGGACCGCTGCGCACGGGACTGGTGAAGCTGGCCGCGGCCCTCCCCGCCCTCCAGCAGCCCGCGCTGGAGCACGCGCGCCAACGGCTCCACGTGGACGCCTCCGGCTGGTTCACCGGCCGCGAGCCCCTGCCGCACCTGGGCAAGCTGCGCGACGCCGCCTGGCAGGACCGCCGCGTGTCGCTGAGCTACCAGGACTTCGACGGCGCCCGCTCCCGGCGGACGGTGGACCCCTACGGGCTCGTGATCAAAGCGGACCGCTGGTACCTCGTCGCGGGCACGGACAAGGGCCCGCGCGTCTTCCGGGGCGGACGCATTGGCGACGTGCGGCTGCGCCCGCAGGGCTTCACCCGCCCGCAGGGCTTCGACCTGCCTGTGTTCTGGAAGGACTGGTGCGCGAAGTTCGCCACCGAGCGCCCCCGCTACGACGTCACGCTCTCCTGCACGCAGGAGGGGGAAGCAGCGCTGCGGAGGATGCGTCCCCCGGCCGACGGTGAGCGCATCGACAAGGCGCCCGCGGCACGCGGTGGGAAGCGGAAGGTGACGCTGGATTTCGAGCGGGAGTCCATCGCGGTCTCCCAGCTGTGCGAAATCGGGGCGGGCGTGGAGGTGCTCGCCCCGGAACCGCTGCGCCAACGGCTGGCCGCGCTGGCGGCCTCACTGCTGGCGCTCTACGGCGGGCCCGGCCGGAAGGGGCCGGGCCGCCGTCCCCGCTAGAAGTGCAGCGGGTGACCCAGCGTGGCCTCGGCGCCCTCGTGCATGATCTCGGAGAGCGTCGGGTGCGCGTGGATGGTGTGGGCCAGCTCCTCGGTGGTGATCTCCAGCTTCATCGCGACGCAGGCCTCGGCGAGCAGCTCCGTGGCGTGCGGCCCGATGATGTGGATGCCCAGCACCTCGTCGTACTTCTTGTCGGAGACGATCTTGATGAGGCCGACCGACTCGTTGGAGATGGCCGACTTGGTCACTGCGGCGAAGGGGGCGTTGCCCACCTTCACGTCGTAGCCGCGCTCCTTGGCCTTCTTCTCCGTGAGGCCCACGGACGCGACCTCCGGGTAGCAGTACGTGGCGGACGGCGTGAGGTCGTAGTTGATGGGCGCGGGGTTCTTCCCGGCGATGTGCTCCACCACCATCACGCACTCGGCGCTGGCCATGTGCGCCAGCATCGGCGTGGGGATGACGTCGCCAATGGCGTAGACGTTGGGCTCGCTGGTGCGGCACAGCGTGTCGACCTTGATGAAGCCGCGGTCCACCTGGACGGCCGTCTTGTTGAGGCCCACGTCCTCCGTGACGGGCGAGCGGCCCACCGCGGACAGGAGGATTTCGGCCTCGAGCGTCTTCGTCTCGCTGCCCACGGACATGGTGACGCGCACGCCGTCGGCGGTGTGCTCCACCTTCTCCACCTTCGCGCCCGTGTGAACGTCGATCTTGCGCTTCTTGAAGACCTTCTCCAGCTCCTTGGAGATGTCCGCGTCCTCGATGGGGAGCAGCGCGGGCATGTACTCCACGATGGCCGTCTGGCTGCCCACGTGGTTGAACACGGAGGCGAACTCGCAGCCCACCGCGCCGGCGCCCAGGACGATGATGCTCTTGGGGATGCGGTCGATGGTCAGGATGGAGTCACTGTTCATCACCCGCTTGTGGTCCACCGCCACGTTGGGCAGGGACTTGGGCACGGAGCCCGTGGCGATGATGATGTTCTTGGTCTCCAGGGTCTGCTTGGAGCCGTCCTCCGCCGTGACCTCCACCTTGCCCTTGCCGGCAATGCGGCCGTGGCCCTTCACCACGGTGATCTTGTTCTTCTTCATCAGGAAGTCGATGCCGTTGGCACCCTTCGTGACGACCTTGTCCTTGTGCTTCTGGGCGTTGGCCCAGTTGACGGTCGGGTTCGCCACATCGATGCCGAAGTCGGACGACTCCTTGATGTGGTGGAAGAGCGACGCCGTCCACAGCAGCGACTTGGTGGGGATGCAGCCGCGGTGCAGACACGTGCCACCCAGGCGCTTGTCCTTTTCGATGATGGCCGTCTTCAGCCCGAGCTGGGCCGCGCGGATGGCGCCCACATAGCCGCCAGGACCCGAGCCGATGATCACCACGTCGAAAGTCTCAGCCACACACGCCTCCGGTCATTTTTGCGGATGGAACTCGCGGGCGCTGATAACCCCCGGTCCCGGTCGGAATCAAGGAGTTTGCTCGTGCGTCGCTTCCCGCTCCACACGCTTCTCTTGATGCTAGTAGCGCTGCTGGCGTTCGCGCGCCTCTATTACGTGTCGCATCAAGCCCCGCCCGCTCCGGCCCCCGGGAAGGCGCCGGCCACGAAGCAGCCGGTGAAGATCACCCCGCCCGACCTGGGCCCCGCCGCGTGCCGGGGCCTGGACGCCGTCCTGGGGGACCTCCTCCAGCAGAGCGACGGGGGCACCGGAGGGGACGCGGGCACGGCCTGGAGTGACGCGCACCGGCAGCTGGGCGACTGCCCCACCCCTCCCGCCGCCGCCTGCGCCCGGGGCCCTGCCCTGGCCTCCCGAGCGCCGCTGACGGCGAAGGACGGCCTGCCCCGTGAGCTGCTCGCCACCCTCTGCGAGCGATGTGCGCCCGCTGACAATCCCTGCGGCCAGGCGGTGACGCAGGCGTTGCGGGAGGCCGCGCGCCGGGGGAACCCGCCCCTCCAGGAGGCAAGCTGGAGCCTGGAGCACGCGGGGCCCGCCCTAGGCGCGGCCTGCCAGGAGCTCGCGCGCCAGGCCGTGGGCCCCGCGGCCATGACAGGGGCGGAGGTGGAACCGCAGCTGCTGGCGCTCATGGAGGCCCTGGCACCCACGTGTGTGAAGACGGAGCAGTTGCCCCCGGCGCTCCTGAACGCTGCGGCGGTGCAGCAGGCCCGGCGGGCGCCCATGCTGGCGACGCTGAACACGGCGGGCACGGTGGAGACGAAGCCCATCAAGCCGGATCAGTCGACGGGGCCTGGGGATGCGTTCCGCGCGTTCGACCGGGACGAGCTGTCCGGAGTGAAGCTGCCCATGGCGGACGCGGGCACGGGGGCTGACAGCGCGCTGCGGCTGGGGTACGCCCCGTCGCTGAAGTACGTGGCGTCCTTCCAGGTGCGGGCCACGGGGCCGGGCTCCCTGCGGGCACACGTCCGCACTCCGGACGGCGTGGGGCACGCGGAGCCGGGGGGCAAGGGCTTCTTCGTGGATCCCACCGTCTGCCGCTTCCACGGCACGGGCAGGTGGGAGATCTGCAAGCCCGGGGTCCCCCTGCTCGACGTGGACGCGGTGAGCGTCCTTCCGGAGCGGCCGGGGGTGGAGTTGAAGGAACTGGAGATCATCGGCGCCCGGTAGGCACGGGCGCCATCACGCACGCGGCGTCGGAGGGGCTCCGACGTCGCCCGCGTGGTGCGTCAGGCGATGAGGCCGCGGTCGCGCGCCTGACGGAAGATGGAGGACGCGTCCTTCTTCAGCGCGGTGGACACGTCCTTGACGATGGCGTCCGCCGACTTGGCGACCGACAGGTAGTTGTCGAACGTGCGCGTGAGGATGAGCACGCCCGAGATGATGACTCGCTGCAGGTTGTGCTGCAGGTCCGTGCCCTCGTAGACGAGCCAGGACTGCTCACAGTAGCGGCGGCCCTCGGCGACCATCTGGTTCAGGTGCGCGCGCTCGGTCGCGTCGGGAACCTTCGCCTTGGGGCTGATGGACGCGATGTAGAGCACGTTCTGCCCCAGTCGCTGCGTCGCGTCCTCCATCTGCGCCATGATGGCCTGGACGTCGTCCTTCGTCGGCGGGTTGTGCCAGCGCGAGAAGAGGACGCGGTCGATGAGTTCGGATTGGTACGTGGCAGACACGAAGCCTCCGGGATGCGAACGCTGATGACGACGGGGCCGCTTCGTCGGGCACGGCCCGTGTCGCAGGCCGGAATCTGTACCAGGATCACAGAGGCGGTTGAAGAGTAGCGGACACACGCATGCACCTTTGGGGCGCCTGTGTGCCAGTCACGCTGTGAGGATGCAGTGCAGCTGGACAACTCCGCCTGGGTCGCAACCGACACGCCGGGGTATCCAGGGAGTTCAGGGCCGTTTCGGACGCGCGCGGGCGGCGAGGACGGCCTTCACGTCGTCCAGCGTGACGCCCAGGGCACGCACCGCGACGAGCGCGTGGAAGAGCACGTCGGCGGCCTCTTCCGCGGCCCGGTGCGTGTCCGCGTCCGCGCAGGCGGTGACGAGCTCCGCGGCCTCTTCCCCCACTTTCTTCAGGCGAAGGTTCCGGTCCTCCAGCAGGCGCCGCGTGTAGCTGGGCTTCGCGCCTTCGGGCTGGGGATCGGCCGCGCGAGCGGAGAGCGTCGCGTCCAGGTGCGCGAGCGCGTCCCAGCGGCCCTCGCCGAAGCAGGTCTCGTCGCCGGTGTGGCACGCGGGGCCGGCCTTGCGCACGCGCGCGAGCACGGCGTCTCCGTCGCAATCCGCGGTGAGTGAGACGACCTTCTGGGTGTTCCCGCTGGTGGCGCCCTTGTGCCAGAGGCCGCGCGTGCGGGAGCGGTAGTGCATCTCACCCGTGGCGAGCGTGCGCTCCAGCGCCTCGCGGTCGGCGTGCGCCACCATCAGCACATCGCCGGTGCTCGCGTCCTGCGTCACCACCGTCACCAGCCCCTGGCCCTTGTCGAAGTTCAACCGGGAGAGCTCCAACGTCATGGCTGGACTCCCGAGCGCAGCACCTCGCGTACGCGCTTCGACAGCGCCGCGTTGGTGGCGATGCCGTCACCGCCGAACGCCGTGCGCGTGCCCTTCCAGTCGGTGAAGACGCCGCCGGCCTCCTCGATGATGGGCTGCAGGGCCGCCGCGTCCCAGGGCGACAGGCCTTCGTCCACCATGACCTCCGCGCGGCCGGTGGCGACGAGGAGATAGCCGTAGCAGTCGCCCCATGTGCGGGAGAGGGACGCCTGCCGGGACAGCTCCTTCCAGGCCGCGCCCTTCGCGGGGTTCTGGAGGAAGCGCTCGTCGGTGACGAGCACCACGGCCTGCGCCAGTGAGTCCTGATCCGACACGCGCGCCGCGGATCCGTTCCAGAAACAGCCCAGGCCCGGGGACGCGACGACCAGCTCGTTCACGGCCGGGAAGTAGGCCGCGCCCGCGAGGATGGTCTCCCCTTCCGCCACCGCGACCAGCGTGCCCCACAGCGGCACGCCCCGGATGAACGTCTTCGTGCCGTCGATGGGATCCAATATCCACCGGCGCTTCGCGCCCGGCCGGGACTCGCCGAACTCCTCGCCCAGGATGCCGTCCTCGGGGAAGCGCGCCTCCAGCCATTCGCGAGCGGTCCACTCGGCGGTGCGGTCCGCCACCGTCACGGGCGTGCCGTCGCTCTTGGTGTCCACGGCGATGCCGCGCCGAAAGAAGTCCAGCGCCACGTCACCGGCCTTGCGCGCCACGTCGGCGGCGGCCTCCATCAAGTCTCTTGGGTCCGCGTTCATGTCGTGCTCCGGATGGCGATGCCGTTGTCGTTCAACAGGGACTTCAAGGCGCCCACCGTGGTGAGGCCGTCATGGAGGATGCCTGCGACGAGCGCCGCGTCCGCGGCGCCCAGGGTCAGGGCATCGCGCACGTGCTCCGCGCGGCCCGCGCCTCCGGAGGCGATGACGGGCACGTCCACGGCCTCGGCCACCGCGCGGGTCAGGTCCAGGTCATAGCCCGTGCGAGCCCCGTCCCGGTCGATGCTGGTGAGCAGCACCTCGCCCGCGCCGCGCCGGACGCACTCCTTCGCCCAGGCCACGGCGTCCAGGTCGGTGGGCCGCCGGCCGCCGTGTGTATAGACGCGGTAGCGGTCTCCCTCGCGCTTCGCGTCGATGCTGGCCACCACGCACTGGGCGCCGAAGCGCTCCGCGCATCCGGTGAGCAGCTCCGGCGTGGCCACGGCCGCGGAGTTGATGCTCACCTTGTCCGCGCCGGCCCTCAGCGCGCGGCCCACGTCGTCCACGGTGCGCACGCCTCCGCCCACCGTGAGCGGGATGAAGAGGCGCTCCGCGGTGCGCTGGACCAGGTCCCACAGCGTCTGGCGCTCCTCTGTGCTCGCGGAGATGTCCAGGAAGGTCACCTCGTCCGCGCCGGCCTCCTCATAGCGTTGGGCCAGTTCCACGGGGTCGCCCACATCGCGCAGTCCCTCGAACTGGACGCCCTTCACCACGCGGCCGCCCTTCACGTCCAGGCACACGATGATCCGTCGACGGAGCATCACTTCACCTCCAGGGAGACACTGCCCTTCATGCTGAAGACGACGCCGGAGTCCACCATCGCATCGCGCAGCGCGAGCCCCAGCGCCTTGAAGGCCGCCTCGGTGAGGTGGTGGCTGTCCTTGCCGCGAAGCACGCGCAGGTGGAGCGTGATGCGCGAGTGCTCGCAGAAGGAGCGCATCCAGTGCTCGTACAGCCGGTTCTTCAACGGGCCCCGGTAGAAGAAGCGCCCGCCCGCGTCCAGGCACGCCTGCACCAGGGCGTCATCCATGGGCAGGGTGCGCTCGCCGTAGCGCGCGGCGGTAGCGGGGATGACGCGCTGGACGGCGGTGCCCAGGGTGATGGCCACGTCCTCCATCAGGTGGTGGCGCAGGTCGCCGCGAGCGCGCAGGGTCAGGTCCAGCCCCGCGTAGCGCGCGAACGTGGCGAGCATGTGGTCGAAGAACTTGAGGCCCGTGTCCACCCGGGCCACGCCGGTACCGCGCGCCAGCTCCACCGTGACCTGGGTCTCCTTCGTTTCACGGACGACCGTGGTGACCGTGCTCATTGCGTGAACTCCCGCGCGACCGCGCGCGCATCCAACCGACCCGTGTAAAGCGCCATGCCCACCACCGCCCCGAATGCGCCCACCTTCGCCAGCGAGCGCAGGTCCTCGATCGTCGTCACCCCACCGGAGGCGTAGAGCCGGTGCCGGCTCGAACGGGCCACCTCCTCCATCAAGGGCAGGTCCACGCCGCCCAGCTGCCCCTCTTTGTGCACCGCCGTGACGAGCATCCCGCCCAGAGGAAGGGGCTCCAGCGCGGACAGCACGTCGCGGATGTCGCGAGCGCTGCCGGACGTCCAACCGCGCGTCACGACCTCACGGCCCTTCACGTCCGCGGCGACCACCACGCGGCCGGGGAAGCGCTCCGCGACCTCGGTGAGCCAGGCCAGGTCCTCGATGGCCCGGGTCCCCACGACGACCGAGGACGCCCCGCCCGCGAGCACCGCCTCCACGCGCGAGGCTTCACGAACACCGCCGCCCACCGTGAACGTGAGGCCCGGGGCATGCGACACCAGCCGGGCCACCGCATCCGCGTTGGAGCCCTTCCCCAGCGCCGCGTCCAGGTCCACGACGTGGAACGTGCGGAAGCCCAGCGCCAGCCACTGCTTCAAGGCATCCAGCGGATCATTCACGCGCACGCGTTCCGCCTCGTAGGAGCCACCCACGAGTTGCACGCACGCCCCTTCCCGCAGGTCGATGGCCGGGATGGCGATCATGAGGACACCTCCTGGAGAAATGCCTGCACGAAGCGCACGCCCGCGTGGGAGGACTTCTCCGGGTGGAACTGCACGCCCAGCACGTTCCCGCGCCGCACGGAGGCGGGGAACCGGTCGCCCTCGTGCGTTGTCCAGCCCACCACTTCGCTAGACTCCACGGCACGGCAGACAAAGCTGTGCGCGTAGTACACGGTCGACAACCGCGCGGGCTGGAGCGCCCGGTCCTCATCCACGTCGTTCCATCCAATCTGAGGAACGTGCCGCGCGGCCAGCCGGGTCACCCGGCCCGGGAAGTAGCCGAGTCCCTGCCCTGCCCCTTCGTCGCTCTCCTCGAAGAGCAGCTGCATGCCCAGGCAGATGCCCAGGCACGGCAGGCCGGCGTCCAGCGCCTTGCGCATCGCCTCGCGTCCCGGAGCGAGCCGCGCCGCCGCCGAACCGAACGCCCCGACACCGGGAAGCACCAGGACGTCGGTATCCAGTGCGCGCAGTGGATCCTCCTGCACGCGCACGTCCGCGCCGGGCGTGGTGGCCAGCGCCTTGATCAGCGAGTGCAGGTTGCCGGCGCCGTAATCGAAGAGGGTCACCCGCATCACAGCACCTCCTTCAGGGCCTTCAGCGCCGAAGCCATCATCGGCCAGGGACCGCAGCCGATGCGCAGCGCATCACCCACGCCCGTGAGCCCTTCGAACACCCGCACGTTCACGTTGCGCTCTCGCAGCGCCTCGCCCACCCACCGCGCCTCCGGCACGGGGACGAGGAGGAAGTTCCCTTCCGAAGGGAGTGGCTCCAACCCCAGCGCCTTCAAGGCGCCGCGCAACCGCTCGCGGTTCTCCACCGCCTCCGCCGCGCAGGCCTCCATCCACGGGACGTCATCCGTGAGCGCGGCCACTGCTACGGCCTCGCCCAGCGCCGTGTGCTTGTAGGGCCCCCGGGCCTTCTCCACCTCCGCCACCAGCGACGGCGCCCCAACGCCCCACCCC
>NZ_RAWF01000344.1:0-8914 GCF_003612075.1 Corallococcus sp. CA041A | reverse complement strand
GTACGGCACTATCCCTCACAGTGTTTATTTTTTTTTTTCAAGCAGAAGACGGCATACGAGGTAGGCTCCGGTCTCGTGGGCTCGGAGATGTGTATAGGAGACAGCCGCCAAGGACCCGCGCTGCGCCGGCAAGCCCGCCGCCCGCGCCGCCCGCTTCTCCGACACCGCCCTGAAGGGCGCCTCCGCCGCGGAGCGTTACGCCGCCTACGTCCAGGCCTGTGCACTGGAGGACGTGGTGGCCCTCACCCAGACGCTCGTCCGCTTCAAGACGGTGAGCAGCGAGGCCCCCGCCGCGAAGAACCCGGAGGTGGCCGCCATGGGCCGCGCCCTGGAGGCGTGGGCGAAGCAGCACGGCTTCGGCTTCCGCACCGTGGGCGACAACGACGTCTTCGAGCTGTCCTGGGGTGAAGGCGAGCCGCTGCTGGGGCTCGTGTTCCATGGCGACGTCGTCCCCGCGCCCGCCCATGAGTGGAAGCGCGCCCCCTTCAAGCCGGTGGTGGAGAAGGGCCGCCTGTATGGCCGCGGCGTGGAGGACGACAAGGGCCCCATCGCCTCCGGGCTCGTCGCGCTGGCCATGGCGAAGGACCTGGGCCTCAAGCCCCAGGGCAAGGTGCTGATCATCATCGGCAACGGCGAGGAGAGCGACTGGTCCGGCATGAAGAACTACGCGGACACGCAGCCCAAGCCCACGCACGTCATCTCCGTGGACTCCGGCTACCCGGTGATGGCCGCGCAGTCCGGCTTCGTCGCGTGGACGCTGGAGGCGCCCGTGGGCGCGGCCCTCGCCACGCCGAAGGAGGGCACCGTCGCGCGCGCCGTGGACGTGAGCGCGGGCGAGTTCCTCACCCAGGTGCCCGGCACCGCCACGCTGAAGCTCACGCCCGTGAAGGGCCAGACGCCGGAGACGGTGCTCGCCGCCGTGAAGGCCGCCATCGCCCAGGAGTCCCCCTCCCGCAAGGACCTGAAGGCCGACGCGAAGCGCGAGGGCAACACCGTGGTGCTCACCGCCCACGGCGTGGCGGTGCACTCGTCCACCGCGGACGAGGGCCACAACGCGCTCTGGGACCTGTCCGCCGTGGCCTCGCGTCTGTCACTGGAGGACAACGGCATCGCGGCGCTGCTGCGCGTGGTGTCGAAGCGCTTCGACGGCGACCACCACGGCGAGAAGCTGGGGCTGAAGTACCAGGACGCGCTGATGGGCCCGCTGCTCGTGGCGCCCACCGTGCTGCGCGTGAAGGACGGCACCGTGTCCCTGGGCGTCAACATGCGCCGGCCGCAGGGCCAGGACGCGGCGGCCTTCAACGCGTCGCTGGACGCCGCCGCGAAGCGCGTGGGCGAGGACTCCGGTGGCCAGGTGAAGGAGGGCTCCGGCCGCTACCTGGGCGACCCGCACGTGGCGGACACGTCCGGCCCGCTGGTGAAGACGCTGATGGACATCTACCAGCGGCAGCGCAAGGCGCCGGACGCGGTGCCCGGCTCCATCCGCGGCGGCACCTACGCGCGGCTGTTCCCTCGCGCCGTGGACTTCGGGCCCGCGTTCCCCAACGAGCCCTACACCGGCCACGCCCCGGATGAATCCATCGCGCTGGAGACGCTGGACCTGAGCACGCGCATGCTCGCGGAGGCCGTGCACACGCTCGCCATCGCGCCCGCGTCCGAGGTGAAGGCCGCGCCGTGATGCCAGCTCACGGCTCCAGGTAGCCCGGGGGCAGGGGGACGCGGGGCCAGCGCACGGTGAAGGTCGTGCCCTGGCCCAGCGAGGTCTCCACGCGGACGGTGCCCTGGTGCACGTGGATGATCTCACTCACGATGTAGAGCCCGAGCCCCAGGCTGCGCTGCTTGCCGCCCTGCTCCGGCGTGCTGGACGGCTTGAATGGGTCGAACAGGTGCGGCAGCAGCTCCGGGGGGATGGGCTCGCCCTCGTTGCGCACCCGCATCACCACGTCCGTGGCCTCACCCGTGAGCGTGGTGATGACGGGCGAGTCGTTCTTCGCGTGTTGCAGCGCGTTCACCACCAGGTTGCCCAGCACCTGCGTCACGCGGTCCGGGTCCCAGTCCCCCCACAGGTCGTCCCCGTGCGCCTCCAGCAGGAGGGGCCGCTCCGGGTAGACGACTTGCAGCTCCTCCAGCATCCCCTGGCACAGCTCCTCCATGTTCACGTGCTGACGTGCCACCGGGATGCCCCCGCCCAGGCGGCTGCGCGCGAAGTCGAGGATGTCGTTGATCATCCGCGTCATCCGCGCCGTGGCCTTGCGGATGCGATCCACGGAGCGGCGCGAGGGCGTGTCCAGCTCCGGAAGCTTGCCCAGCATGAAGGCCGACGCGTTCACCGCGTGCAGGGGGTTGCGCAGGTCGTGGCCCAGGACGGCGATGAGCTCCTCGCGGAAGTCGATGGACTGCTGGAGCGCGTCCTCCGCGCGCTTGAGGTCGGTGATGTCCACCACCGTGCTGCCCACGCCGAGCAGCGCGCCGTCCGGGGTGCGCACCGGGAAGTAGTCCGCGCGCCAGACGCCCGCGCGGCCCCGCACCGGATCCGGTCCTTCGAGGAGCACGTCCTGCACGGGCCGCCCGGTCTCCAGCACCTGCCGCAGCGCCCGCTCGATGGGGGCCACGGCGCCGATGCGGACCATCTCATGCAGCGTGCGGCCCCGGTGGTCCTCCACGGGCTTGTTGTTGAGCCGCGCCAGCGTGCCGTTGATGCGCAGGTAGCGCAGGTCCTGGTCCAGGAACGCGATGCCCACGGGCGCCGCGTCCAGCAGCGAGTCCAGCAGCGCCAGCGACCGCTCGGCCTCCTGGCGTGCCTCGTGTTCACGCGCGTGCAGCTCCGTCTGGGCGATGTGCGCGGACGCCCGCTCCGCGACGGCGTGGAAGAGCAGTACGTCCGCGTCGGAGAAGGCGAAGGCCGTGCGCGAGCCCATGTACGCCATGCCCAGCAGCCGCTCGCCGTCCATGAGCGGCAGGCCATACAACGCGCGCAGCCCCGCGCGGCGCAGTGGCCCCAAGAGGACGCGCGGGTCGGTGGCGGCCGAGCGGACGAAGAAGGGCCGCCGCTCCAACGCCGCCAGCCCGCTCACGCCCTGGCCCACCGGCACGCGCAGGCCCTTCACCTCGTCCGTGCCCAGGCCCACCGCGGCGCGCACCACCAGCGCGTCGTCCTCCCGCAGCATCACCGCCGCGGTGTTCACGGTGAGCGCGGACTCCATCAGCCGGGTGAGCAGGCGCTCCAGGAGCGTCTCCATGTCCGGGTCGTCCAGCGTCGCCTCGGACATGCGGTCCAGCGTCTGGAGGATGCGCTGCTTCATGTCCCAGAAGAACGTCATCGTCCGGGTGACCACCCGGTCGAGCGTCTCCTCCAGCCGCGTGAGGTCGCCGGGCCGCAGCCGCTGCTCCAGCGTCTCCAGCCGGTGGAGGATGCAGCGGCGCAGCAGCGCGTACTCCTGCGCCACCTCGCCCAGGTTGAAGCCCGCGTCGATCCGGGCCGCGGCGTGCGCCGCCTCCATGCGTTCGTCCAGCGCCTCCGGCCCCAGCTCCATCGCATCCGCCAGCGCGGTGAGCAGCTCCGGCATGTGGTCGATGAGCCAGGGAGGGCGGGCGGCGTCCTTGCCGCCCAGGTCCCGCATCACCGCCTGCTGCCATTCCGTCAGCAGCGTGTCGTGGTTCGCGCGCAGGAACTCCGCCGCGGAGGGGCGAGGCCCGCTGCGCGCATGCTCGTCCACGGAGTGTGAATCCGGCTCCTGCATCACCCGTCTCCCCGGGCCCCTCGCCCGGTCGCGCCGCCCCTCGCGAAAAGTCTGCGCATGGTGCCCCCGGCGTGCTTCGCCCCCGCGTCGGATGGAGACGCGCCACGAGCCCTCGGCCGCTGGTTCCGGGCCGGGCCTCGGACGCACCGCCCGGCGCGCCGTTCACCTTCGTGCGCTCGGCCAGCCCTGGGGACGTTCGCGCCCCAGGGCATGCGCATGCTCGGGTAGGGTGGCCGTCAAAGCATGCCCACCCTCCTGCTCAACCGCTCCGCCGTGGCCCGCAACATCCAGGCGCTCCTGCTCCTGGACGACCTGCGCGAGGCCTTCCGCACCGACGTCCTGGCCCGCACGGTGGCCCCGCAGCGCGTGCGCGCGCCGCTGCACTCGTTGGGCACCGCGCTGGTGCTCTTCCCCGGCTGCGTGCCCGGCATCCCCGCGTACACGGTGAAGGTGCACGCGAAGTTCCCCGCGCAGAAGCCCGCCATCCAGGGCGTGGTGCACCTGCACGACCTGGTGACGGGAGGGCTGCTCGCGGTGATGGACTCCGGCCACCTCACCGCCGTGCGCACCGGCGTGGTGGGCGCGCTGGCCGCGGACGTGCTGGCCCGGCCGGACGCCACGCGCGTGGCGGTGATTGGCGCCGGCCGCCAGGGCGTGCTCCAGCTCAAGCAGCTGCGGCTGGTGCGCACGCTCAGCCAGGTGCGCGTCTACGACACCAACATCGCGCACGCGAACGCCTACGCGCAGCGCATGTACCAGGAGCTGAACCTGCCCGTGCGCGTGGAGACGTCCGTGGCGGAGGCCGTCGCGGACGCGGACATCGTGGTGACGGCGACGTGGAGCCACCAGCCCTTCCTGCACGCGGGCATGGTGCAGCCGGGCACGCACATCACCGCGCTGGGCGCGGACGAGCCGGGCAAGGCGGAGCTGTCCCAGGACCTGCTCGAGCAATCGCTGTTCGTCTGCGACCACCGCGGCTTGAGCGTCTCCACTGGCGCGGCGGGCGCGGTGGGGCTCACGGAGGCCGCCATCCACGCGGAGCTGGGCGAGGTCCTCGCGGGCCTCAAGCCCGGGCGCACGTCCCAGGAGCAGGTGACGGTGTTCGCCGGGGTGGGCCTGCCCTTCCAGGACCTGGCCACCGCCTGGCACGTGTACCAGTCGGCGACCGGCGACGAGGACGTGCCCACGCTCGACTTCAACGAGTAGCGCGGGCCGTCCGTCCGGCCTTCTTCAGGCCTTGGACAGCGTCTGCGAGAGGCGCACGGCCTCCTCGTGCAGGTCGGTGTCCTCCGCCAGCGGCATGGCGAGCACCTTCTGCACCAGCTCCTTGGCCTTCTGCTCCTGGCCCAGGCGCGCCTGCGCGAGCGCCAGGTTGAGCAGCGGCTCCGGGCGGTCCGGGGCGCGGCGCACGGCCTCCTCCAGCACCGTCACCGCGCGCGGCAGGTGCGCGTTCGCCGGCTCCGAGGGGACGCGCAGCAGCAGCTGGCCCAGGTTGTTCGCCGCGCGCCAGCCGTCCGGCGCCAGGCCCATGCCCTGCTCGTACGCGGCGATGGCCTTGTCGTACGCGGGCGGCTCCTGCGACTCGAAGCAGGTGGCCTCCGCCATCTTCAGCGACTCGCTGGCGACGCCCAGCGACGCCATGGTCTGGCACAGGTGCCGGGCCTGTTCGATTTGACCGCGCGCCAGCATCAGCTGCGCCAGGTTCGCCTGGGCGTCCGCGTCCTTCGGGCGCTGGGCCGCGAGCGCGGAGGCCGCCTGGTAGGACGTGCGCAGGTCGCGCAGCGCCATGGACAGCACCGTCACGGATGCGAGCATGCGCGGCTGGTTGGGCACCGCCTTGAGGCCCTGCTCCAGCACCTTGCGCGCGTCCACCAGCTTCTCCTGGGCGGACAGCGCGTGCGACAGGCTCAGGTACGCGGGCACGAAGCGCGGCGCCAGCGTGAGGACCTCGCGCAGCGTGGCGAGGCCGGCGTCCGTCTGGCCCGCCTCCAGCTGCACCTGACCCAGCCGGTAGCGGAACACCGGGTTCTGGGGCGCCGCCTTCGCGGCCTGGGACAGGGCCTCCAGCGCCTGGGGCGCCTTGTCCTGTTTGATCAGCATCATGCCCTTGCCGAAGTGAGCCTCGGCGCGGTTGGGCTCCACCGCGAGCACGCCCTGGTAGGCCTTGAGGGCGGCGTCGAGCTGGCCCTTCTGGGCGGCGATGTTCGCGCGCACCAGGCCGGTCTCCGCCGTGGCGCCCTGGGCCTCCGCCTTGGCGAGCAGTCCTTCCGCCTGGGGCACCTTGTTCTCCACCAGCGCCAGCTTGGCCATCACCACCAGCGCGTCGCGGTGGTTGGGGTTCTTCGCGAGGAGCTTCTCGGCCTCGGCCTTGGCCTGGGCCACCTGACCCTGCGCGAGAAGGGTTTCCAGAGAGTTCATGATGGAAAGTGTCCCCCAGGGGGCGGGGGCTGTCGAGCAACGGGGAAAAAGGAAGGGCCTCGCCCGGATGGACGAGGCCCTGGGAAGAGCTTCAGGTGGGAGGCGGCCGGACGGGGCCCGCGACTACCACTTGCTCAGCGCGTCCTTGATGCCTTCACCGACGTTCTTGATGCCCTCGCCGACGTTCTTGATGCCCTCGCCGACGTTCTGCACCGCGTTGCCCACGCCCTCGACGGCGGCCTTGGCGGCGTCGCCGACCTTGCCCACGTCGACGGAGAAGCCGAACTCCACGCTGGCGCCGATGCCCAGCGCCGCGCCCACGTCGAAGTTGGCGGACAGCTTGCCGTCCTTCAGGCCGACGTTGGCCTCGAACTCCACGCCGATGCCGGCGAAGGCTTCCGCGCCGGCAGTGACGGTCGCGGGGCCAATCTCCTGGGTGACTTCCGCGCTGGCGCGGGCGCCGGCGAAGGCCTCACCGTGCACGGAGGCAGCGGCCTGGCCGTGCAGCGGGTCCAGCACCACCTGGCCCGTGGCGGTCGCCTCGGCGCCCACGTTGCCCTCCGCGCCCCACTCGGTGCGGCCCACGGCGCTGTCCACGTGGCCTTCCACGGAGCCGCGCACCAGGTCCGCCTTCACGTCGACGGAGCCCTCGGCGCCAATCTTGCCGTGCAGCGGGTCGATGGAGACGTTGCCCTGCGCGGACACGTCCGCCGTCAGCGCCTGGCCTTCCACGGTGTTGTGGAAGTTGCCGTTCACGTCACCGGAGGTGTGGGAGCCGGAAGCCGCGGTCCAGTTCTTGTTCCACTCACCGGAGGCGACGGTCTGGTCGAAGCGGCTGGTCTCCAGCTGCTTCTGGATGTCCGTCGTGGTGTTGGGGTTGGCCTGGTTGCTGGTGGTGACGCGGTTGCCCTGCACGCCACGGTTCAGGTCGATGGTCGCCTCGCCCTGGGCCCGGTTCTGCGTCTGGGCCTGCACCTCGCGGCGCACCTGCGTCCCGTTGGCCGGAGCGGGCGTCGTGGGGTTCCGGAACACGGGGCGGTAGCGGTTGGTCTCGATGGCCATGGAAGGGGGCTCCGGCGGGCGCGATGCGCGGTGGGAAATCTTGTGACTTGAGAGAGTATCGGGGGCGCACCCGAGAAAGTTTCCGCTCCTCTTTTTTCTTTCTGATCCGCCGCGCCCTCAGGGCTCGGATCTCCCGGGAGCCAGGATTCCCTCTGGGTCGAACGCCGCCTTCAGCCGCTTTCGCACCTCCGCGGAGTCGTCCCGCACGGGCGGTGCGGCGTCCTGCGCCTGGAGTCCGGCTCGGGTCAGGTGGTACCCCGCGTCCGCCAGTTCGCGAGAGAGGGCGCGGTAGCAGGCCTGGGCGCGGGCGTCCTCGCCGCGGACGTCCCGGTCATACGCGAGCGCCGTGACCAGGTAGACGCAGCGCGGGGAGTGGGCGAGGAGCGCGAGGTTGGGTTCGAACCCGAAGAGGCGGGGGACGCGGTCGGCGATGTCCGTGGCGCGCTTCGCCTCCGGGCCGGTGAAGGGGACGGCGACGGAGCACCAGATGAAGCCGCAGCGGTCGCGGTCCGGGTGCGGGTCCTCCGGCTTGGGCGTGCGCTTGCGCCAGTAGGCCATGGCGAGGTTGGTTTCGGTGGGGACGCCCTGGAGCGTGCCCTCGCCGAAGGGGGCCACCGGGCCGAAGGACAGGGGGCGGAAGGCGCCTTCCACGGCGCGTGCGAGCCGCTTCTCCAAGAGGGCGCCCATCTCCGCGTCCGGGGCGATGAGGGTGCCGCTGATGGCCCAGCGGCCAAAGCCCTCGCGGAGCTTCTCGCGGGCCCAGTCCGGTAGCGGCGCGCGGCCCACGGAGGGGTAGGGGAACTGCTGGGTGATGCTGTAGGCCTTGATGTCGTTCCAGAAGAAGAAGCTGCCCTTGAGCGTGCCATCCAGGGCCAGGGCCTGGAGCCGGTCCACCATGTCCCAGAGCTGGGCGTCGTCGTTCACGGCGCAGAAGAAGTCGCGCAGCCAGGGCTGCTTGCGCGCCAGCCAGAACGTCATCCGCGTCACCACGCCCAGTGACGACTGGCTGAAGAGGCCGTCCAGCACCGGGCCCAGGCCCCAGCGGAACACCGGGGCGGAGCGGGCGCCGGGGAAGCGCGCGTGGCCCGTCTCCACGCGCTCGCCCGTGGGGAGCACGGCCTCCAGCGCGCACACGTGCTGGAAGATGTCCGCGTTGGGACCGGCCCCGTCACCGCGCTCCAGCGCGTTGCCCACCATGCTCGCGTCCGGCGACCCGCCGATGGTGGTGATGAACGTGGAGGAGCCCTTGTCTCGCAGGTACTCGTAGGCCTGGCGGAACGTCACGCCGGGCTCCACGGTGAGGTACGCGAGCTGTTCGTCGTGCGCGAGGATGCGGTTCATCCGCCCCAGGTCCAGCAGCACGCTGCCGTCGCCGGGAGGCACGCGCGAGCCGTAGCCCCAGTTGCGGCCGGCGCTCACCGGGTACACCGGCACGCGGTGCTCGCTGGCGATGCGCAGGCACGCCTGCACCTGCGCCGTGTCCGCCGGCCGCACGATGGCGGGGATGCGCTGGGTGGTGGCGAAGGTGGCCGTTTCCGCGGCCTCCAGCGCTTCGGTGTCCAGGATGACGTGTGCTTCGCCCACGGCCTCCCGCCACGCGGCCAGGGCCGCTCGCAGGTCACCGGGGTGGGTGGGGGCCTTCGCTTCGGTCTCGCTCACGGGGCCGCAGTATGCCCGCGCGGGCGTCCCCCCGC
>NZ_RAWF01000343.1:0-9035 GCF_003612075.1 Corallococcus sp. CA041A | reverse complement strand
GCACTTCGCGGTGGTCCTTGTTCGGTCGGCCCCGCGCGGGTTTCTGGGGCGGCAGCAGTCCTGCCAGCCGCTCCCATTGGGCGTCCGTCAGCTCTCCTCGGCTCATGCCCTCCTAACACCCGGCTCCACTCGAACTATTTGCGGACACGTCCTAGCGGGCTCCCGCCTCCTTCGTCCGCCGTGAAGGCTTCTTCGCCGGAGCCTTCTTCTCCACGGGCGTCTCCACCGAGGGAGTCACTCCCTCCACGGGCTTCAACGCCTTGTCCGCGAACTCCAGCAACCGGCGCGGATACTCCGTGGGCGCGGCAGCGGCGAAGTTGCCATGCGAAGCACCGGGGATGCGCCACGTCTGCGCATACGACGAGACGTGCGCGAACAGCTCGTCCATCAGCGGCTGCCCGGACTCCTCCGTCCCCGCGACGATGAACAGGGGCCGGGGCTTGATGTGGTCCACCGCGTCGAGGGTCCGCACCTCGTCCAAGGCAATCCCCCGCCGCCAGAACGGGACCAGCGCCCCCGTCTGGGTCACCACGCCGAAGCGGCGGAAGTCATACGCCGCCGCCAGCCACAGCGTGTTGAACGGAGACAGCAGCACCACCGCCGCGACCTGAGGGTCCTTCGCCGCGACCTCCGCCACCGCCGCGGATCCGATGGAGAACCCGAGCGCCCCCACGCGAGCCGGATCCACCTCCGGCTGAGCCCGCACGTACGCCAGCGCCGCGCGCACATCCTGGCGCTCCTTGTCACCCCAGGTGGACGTCTCGCCCCCGCTCTGCCCATGCGCGCGCAGGTCGAACAGCAGCACCCCATATCCCCCGTCGCGCAGCACGCGGGCCTCCGGCACCAGGTCCATGCGCGTCTGCGACAGGCCATGAGCCAGCACCCACGCCGCCTTGTTCCGGGACGGCAGGTACCAGCCGCGCAGCTCCACCCCGTCATCCGTGCGCAGCGTCACCTCACGCGCGTCACCGAAGTCCGCGGGCAGCACCGCAGCCGGCCTCGGGTAGTGGAAGTACTGCTCGGAGCGCCACGCCGCGCGGCCACCCAACGCCAGGGCCACCAGCAGCAATGGCAACACCAGCACGCTGAGCACCCGCCCCCACCGAATCCGCGTCAACAACCCAGCCATGTCCGCCCCTCTCCGACAGCAAGCGACCCGTACTCCAGAGCGGAAGTCACCGCCCCAGGCTTGTGTTGGCTCCTGCCAGACATCTAGACCTATAGGCGCCAATAGGGTCCTGATTTACAATTTAGGCGAACTTTAGCAGCGGCGGCAGACTGACCGTCCTGGGTGAGCAGGCATGAAGACGTCGAAGACGGTCTATGACGCGGTGGTGGTGGGTTCGGGAGCCTGCGGGGGATGGGCGGCCAAGCAGCTGACGGAGGCAGGGCTCCAGGTGCTGGTGTTGGAGGCGGGCCGAGGAGCGAACGCGGACCGGGCGCTCCACCTGATGCACCGCGTGAAGCAGAAGCTGGGCTACCGCATCGAGTCGGACGCATCCCGCAAGTCGCGCCAGTCCATCCAGGCCACGAGCTTCGCGTGGCCGTTCCATCCGCACGCCTTCGTGGATGACGTGGACAACCCCTACACCACGCCGCCCGACGCACCGTTCGCCTGGATTCGAGCGAGGCAGGTAGGCGGGCGGACCAGCGTGAAGGCTCACGGCCGCCAGTTCTACCGGCTGTCTGACTTCAACTTCCACGCGGGCAGCCTGGACGGATTGAGCCCGGACTGGCCGCTGTCGCACTCGGACCTGGCGCCGTCCTACGAAATCGTGGAGCGGTGGATGGGCCTGCGAGGCAACTCGGACGGCGTGGACACGCTGCCGGACTCCGTCTTCTCCGGTCCCGCGCCGCTGTCCCCCGGCGAGGTCCGCCTGCGCGAGAAGGTGAAGGCCCGCTGGCCCGACCGCCACGTCGTCGCCCGGCGGACGGCGAACGCGCCGGTGACGCTGCCGGCGGCGCTGCGGACGGGGCGGCTGACGCTGCGCTCGCACGCCATCGCCAGCCACATCCTGCACGACCCGAACACGGGCCGGGTGACGGGGGTGTCCTTCATCGACGCGAACTCCGGCACCTCCGAGGAGGTGCACGCGAAGGTGGTGGTGGTGGCCGCGGGCACCATTGAATCCACGCGGTTGCTGTTGCACTCGCGAAACCGGGCGTTCCCGGACGGCCTGGCGAACAGCTCGGGGCTCGTGGGCCAGCACCTGATGGACCACATGTACCTGCGAGGCATCGAAGCGAGGATGAACCTGCCCGCGCACCTCCACCAGAAGGAGCACGGCTGGGCGTACATCCCCCAGTTCCGCAACGTCACCGAGCGCCACCCCAACTTCGCGCGAGGCTACGGCATTCAGGTCTTCACCTTCGACGACCAGATGCACATGGTGCCCTTCGGAGAGATGGTCCCCCGCGCGGAGAACCGCGTGACGTTGAGCGCGACGGTGAAGGACCGCTGGGGCATTCCTGCGGCGCACATCGAGTGCCGGCACTCGGACAACGATCTGAAGATGACGGAGGACGCGGTCGCCTCCTGTCTGGAGATGTTGGAGGAGGCGGGCTGCACGGTGGAGCAGGTCAACAAGCAGCTCTCCGACCCGGGCATGGCCATCCACGAGGTGGGCACCGCGCGCATGGGCAAGGACCCGAAGACGTCCGTGCTCAACCCGTTCAACCAGAGCTGGGATGTGCCCAACCTCTACGTCACGGATGGCTCCTGCTTCCCCTCGCAGGGCCCGCAGAACCCCACCCTGACGATGATGGCGCTCACCGTCCGCGCCTGCGCCCACCTGGTGGGCGAGCTCAAGGCCGGCCGCATCTGATTTCCCTCGGAAGCTGACGCGAGGGGCCCGCGAGAACGGGCCCTTGCACGACTGGCGCGAATTTATTACCTACCAGTCAGTAACTAACCCTTCGCGCCATGTCCCGTCCCCCACGCGTCACCGACCTGCAGATCGACGAAGCGGCCCGAGCCGTGTTCCTGGCGCAGGGTCCATCCGCGCCGCTGCAGGACATCGCGAAGCGGCTGGGCATCTCGCAACCGGCGCTGCTGCACCGGGTGGGCACCAAGGAGGCGCTGATGTCGCGAGCCCTCCGCCCCGTCCCGCCCACCGCGCTGGCACTGCTGGAGCCAGGGCCCAGGGACAACGCCCCCATCGAGGACCAGCTCCTGGAAACGCTCCTGCACCACCGGGACTTCCTGCGCCAGCTGGTGCCCTGGTTGTTCGTGCTGCACTACTCCGCACTGGGTGGCGCGAGGGCCCTGCACCTGGAGACACCGCCCCCTGTCGCGCTCAGGGAGGGGCTGACGAAGTGGCTCACCCGGGCGAAGCGAGCCGGACGGGTGGACCTCGCCGAGCCCCGAGTCGCGGCGGAAGCACTCTGTGGAGCGCTGGAAGCCCGCTGCTTCAACGCCCACGTAGGCGGCGCCACCTACGCCCCCGGCGATGACAAAGCCGTCCTGCGCCAGCTCATCCGGGTGCTGCTGACGCCAGGAGAAGCGCCCGCACGAAAGCCTCAGAAGAAGACCGCCAGATGACGACCGCCACGCCCAAGCTGTCCCGCTCCACGGAGGGAGCCGGGCTGATCATCCTTCTGGGGGCGCTCATCGGCTTCGGGCCGCTGTCCATCGACATGTACCTGCCGGCGTTCCCCGCCATCGGCGAATCACTGCGAGCGACAGCAGGAGAGGTGGAACGCACGCTGGCGGCGTTCTTCGCGGGGCTCGCGGTGGGGCAGCTCTTCGCGGGACCGGTGAGCGACCGCTTCGGCCGCACGAAGCCGCTCTACGTGGGCCTGGTGCTCTACGTGCTGGGCTCCATCGGCTGCGCGACGGCGCCATCGGCGGAATTCCTGGCGGCGTGCCGGTTCGTGCAGGCGTTGGGTGGCTCGGTGGGAATGGTGACGGCGAGGGCCGTCGTGAGGGACCTGCACTCGGGAGCAGCGGCGGCGAGGATGATGTCGCGCCTGGTGCTGGTGATGGGCCTGGCGCCCATCCTGGCCCCGCTGCTGGGCGGCTGGGTGCTACGAGCCGCGGGCTGGCGAGCCATCTTCGGAAGCCACGCGGTCATCGGCCTCATCGCGCTGGGAGCGGCATTCGCCATCCTGCCGGAGACAGCACCCCCGAGGAACGGAGCCGCCCCATCCAAACCCTTCCAGGCGATGTGGGGCATCACGAAGGCGCCAGACTTCCTGGGGCCTGCGCTGGCGGCGGCGCTCGCGCAGGCAGGGATGTTCGCGTACATCGGCGGTTCGCCCTTCGTGTTCATCACGTTGCACGGCGTGAAGCCGGAGCACTTCGGCTGGTTCTTCGGAGCGAACGCCGCAGGGCTGGTCGCGGTGTCGCAGCTCAATCACTGGTTGCTGGCGCGCTCCTCGCCCGAGCGGGTGTTGAAGCTGGCGGTGCGAATCGCCGCGCTGGCGGGGCTGGCCCTGGTGACGGTGGCATCGACAGGCATTGGAGGGCTGTGGGGCATCGCGCTGTCGCTGTTCGTGTTCGTCTCCACGCTGGGAGCCATCACCCCCAACGCGACAGCCCTGGCGATGGAGCAGCACGCGAAGCAGGCAGGCATCGCGTCAGCGGTGCTGGGAGCGCTGCAGTTCATGCTGGCCGCGGGAGCCTCCGCGATGGTGAGCGCAAGCCACGACGGCACCGCGAGGCCCATGGCCTTGGGAGTCGCCATCGCCGCCCTGCTCGCCCTGGGAGCACTGAGCCTGGCGAAGCGAGCCCCCGGGCACTGAGCCGAGGGCCCCGAGGGTGGGATTGACACTCCGGAACGCGAAGCCCGATGGTGCGGTGCGAAATGCTCGCACCCTTCTACTCCGCCTGCCCTGTCTGCAATGAGACCGGATCCCGACCGGTCGTTGCGTTCCAAGAGCTGAGCTACGGCCGTTGCACGGGCTGTGGGCTCATCTACAAACGGGAGCAGAAGCCAGGGCTGGGCGAGGGCTACGAAGAGAAGTACTTCAAGCACAACCGCGCGAAGTACCTGAGCCGCTGGGACCACCGGGTGCGCAAGTGCCTGAGGCAGGTGCTGGTGTGCCTGGAGTACGCGCCGCACGCGAAGGACCTGCTGGATGTGGGGTGTTCCGCGGGATACGTGTTGGAGGCAGCGCAGCGCGCAGGCCTGAAAGCCACGGGGCTGGACTACTCCCAGTTCACGGTGAACCTCTGCCGCGAGCGAGGCTACACCGCCGAATACGGCTCGCTGACACAGATGCCGTTCCCGGACGCGTCCTTCGACATCATCACGTTGAAGCACACGCTGGAGCACGTGGATCAGCCCATGGATGGGCTGCGAGAAATCCAGCGCGTGTTGAGGCCAGGAGGCGTGGCCTTCGTCATCGTGCCGGACGCGGCCTACTACAAGATCATCGTGATGCCCCGGAAGGGCCGCTCGTTCCGCCCGGACCGGCGAGGCTGGCAACACCACGTCTACTTCTACGAGCACAACCTCGCGGACGCCTGCGCCAGGGCCGGAATGCAGCCCGTGAAGGCAGGCAAGGACATCCTGCGCCGGAGACTGGCGAAGGGCCTCCGAGCCCCCTACGAATACGCACGCTTCGCCTTCCTCTGGGCCTGGGTCCAGGTCTGCCGGCTGACGCACATGCGCAGGGAAATCCAGGTCATCGCCCAGAAGCCCAAGGCAGACGCACAGCTCCCCGCCCCGCACGCCGAAGCCGCCTGAGCACGCGTCACACAGGCCGGCGAATCCACACCCCCAGCACCACGGCCAGCACGAGCGCCACGGGCCCCAACCAGTCGCCCCAAGCCCCCGCGAGTGAACTCAGCCGCTCCGCCGCCGGCACACGCATCACGGTGCCAGCGCGCTGATTGTCCTCGAGTTCGGCGGTCCACGTCCCCGCGGGGTCGATGAACGCGGAGATGCCCGAATTGGTCACCCGAATCTGTGCCGTGCGCGTCTCGATGCTCCGAAACGCCGCATGCATCAGGTGCAGCCGGGGCGCGGGGGTGCCGGAGAACCACGAGTCATTCGACAGCGTGAGAATCAGGTCCGCCCCCTGGCGCACCTCCGCTGCGACGTAATTGGGAAAGACGGCCTCGTAGCAGATGAGCGGAGCGACCTTGAGCACGCGGCCGCCGTTCAACCGGAAGTCCACCAGCCGGGGACCCGGGCCGCGCTTCCATCGACCGGTCCACGGAAGCATTGCGCGCAGGCCGGGCGTGTCCACCGCATCCGGAACCCACTCCGTGAGCGGGAAGAGCATCGTCTTCCGGTATGCGGACTGAGCCAACTCGCCCGTCGCGGAGGGGCCCAAGAACATGGCGGCGTTGAACTCCCGTTCACCGTCCAGGTCGTACGTGCCGAACACCAGAGGAACACCGCGCTCCGCCACCCACGAGCGGATCTCATCATCGAGCGCGCCGCCGTCCTCGCTCTTCGGAGTGCCGAACGTCGTCGGATACACCGTCTCCGGCCACACCAGCAGGTCCAGTGGCCCTGAGCGCAGCAGCGCATCCGACATCGCGTAATGCGTATCCAGGATGTTGCGAACAACCTCGTAGGTGCCCTGCTCCGCGGCCAGCTTCTCGATGTTGGTGATGTTCGCCTGCACCGCCCCCACCACCAGCGACGGAGCCGAGTGCACCGCCGAGCGCACCTGCCCCAGCCGCACCCATCCGTAACCCCACCCCACCACCGCCAGCACAACCGCCAGGACCACCGGCCTGAGTCGCAAGCCCCGCTGAGAAGCCAGTCCCTGAGCGACCGAGACGACACACTCGTTGATGAGCAGCAGCCCCAGCGTGAGCCCCGGAGCGCCAGCCAGGTCCGCGCCCTGGCGCAGCGTCTCCGAAGCATAGAGGGCGTGGCCCAGCGTCTCGGCGAACAGCTTGGGCGCGAACCACTCGGTGCCCACGTACACGAGCGCAGTGAGCACGGGAGGCACCCACGCCAGGCGCGGCACCTCCGCCACCCGCCGGCGCGCGTACCACCGCACCCACGCTGCGGTGATGAACTGGAGTTCCAACACAGGCGCGATGAGCAGGAACACGCCCCAGCACAGCCACACCGGAGCATGGGAGTACGCCGCGATGGCGCCCGGAAACCAGCCGAACACCGCCGCGGTGAACGTCACCGACAGCAGCACGCCCAGCCCCACGGCCCCCCGAGCGGAACGGACCCCGTCCAAGGCCGCGAGCCACGGTGCCATGGCCACCACGCCCAGCCACACCCAACCGGGTCGCAGCTGTCCAAACACTGCGAACAGCACGGTGGTCGCCGCGACGCCCAGGAGCGCCCCGGCCCACCCCTTCACGGACGTCACTGCGAGTCCTCGTCCTCGACAGGAATCTCCAGCAGCCGGTGAGGCATGCCGGGGGGAGCCATCTCCTCGGGCACCACGCGGTTCTCGGGGATGGGGATGGGCTGCCCGTTGGCGTCCTTGGGCGTGAAGTCCGGATGGAACATCAGGATGGCCGCGAGCGGCTGCCCGTTGTCCGTCGCCTGGTAGTGGCGCATGTAACCAGGGGGCAGCTCGAAGTCGTCGGGCACGACGAGCCCCCGCTTCAGCGGCTTGGTGCCGCGCTGGTACAGGGCCGTCCCGCTCTTGCCCTCGGAAGGCGGCGGGTCATCGACAGGCATGGGGGCAGGCTCCTCCACGGGCATGGGCGCGGCGACATGCGCGACCGCAGGGCGCACGGAAGGGCGCGCGGGTTCCAGGGAGGGAGCCACCGGCGCAGGGCGCTCGGCCACCACGATGGGGGGCAGGTCCTCGACAGGCACAGGGCGGGAGAGCCACCAGAGGCATAGCCCCACGCACAGGCCGGTGATGGCGACGGCACCACCGATGAGCCGTGAGCCCACACCACCTGAGGACTCACGCGAGGGCGTCACCCGCGTCACGCCATCGGAATCCGTGCGACGTTCAGGGCCAGGCTGCGGGGAACGCATGTTTTGAGGGGCCTCCGGGGTGCGTATGCTACGGAAGCCGCTCGTATCGAGGCAATGCGCGCGCGGCCATGCCCCTCCCATGACCGTCGACGCGTCGAGCCCCTTCCCCATCCACGCCTTCACACCCCGTCTGCGCGCGCTGGGAGCGCTCCTGCACGCCACGGGGCTGGGCACGCTCTGCTACTTCACCGCGCTGCTGTTCAAAGACGTGCTCGCGGGCACCCAGACGCTGGCACCCGTACCGCTGGCGACAGGACTCGCGGTGGGAGCAGTCCTGCCGCGCATCGCGCTGCGCCTGTTACAGCGAGGAACGAGGGCCACGGTCACGGTGCGGCCGGAAGGCCTGGTGCTCACCCAGTCAGGGGGAGCGCACTTCGAGATTCCCTTCGAGGCACTGGAGTCCATCCGCCCGTGGCGTCTGCCCCTTCCAGGCCCGGGACTGACACTCCGGCTGCGAACAGGGCGGGCTTTCGACTACGGCCTGGCAGTGCAGGCCCCCATGCCCCTGCTGGAGGCGATGGGGACGCTCGGAGAAGCACGAAATGATCCGCGAGTGCGATACGCCCAAGCACGGAGCGAGAAGTGGCGCAGGCGTTGGTACGACCAGGCCCTGAAGTACGGCCTGGTGCCCGGAGTGCTCGCCGGCATCTTCTTCCGAGCGCACCAGTACATCTCCTTCGGAGGTCCGTTCGGAGAGCTCCAGATGTACGGATGGACGTCGTACCTCACGTCCTTCGCGCGCACCTGGTTGCCAGTGTTCCTGGCCCTGCTGTTGTTTGGTTGTTTCTGGAGAGCCTTCGCAGAAGCGCTCTGCTTCGGCGCCGCGTGGCTGGGTCCCCGGTGGGCACGCAACGTACGCACCGGCGCGGAGTGGACCTGCCGGGCGCTCTATTACGTGGCCCTGCCTGTCTTTCTCGCGGTGCGGCTGCTGGGCTGATTCGCAAAGACAGCCATCAGCGTGCGCGGATCAACGCGCAAAGCCAGACGGAGGAACAAGCCCGCAAAGACAAAGCCCCTGGCGCCTTGCGGCACCAGGGGCTTTCAAAAAGAATCCGGCAGCGACCTACTCTCCCACGCGGTTTCCCGCGGAGTACCATCGGCTCTGGAGGGCTTAACTTC
>NZ_RAWF01000342.1:0-9152 GCF_003612075.1 Corallococcus sp. CA041A | reverse complement strand
TCCAGCGACGGCGTTCCAAAACCTGTCCAACTGTCCGACAAGAGTCCGCGGCCCGGCAGGAGCGGGCAGCCCCTCCAGCGACGGCGTTCCAAAACCTGTCCGACTGTCCGACAAGAGTCCGCGGCCCGGCAGGAGCGGGCAGCCCCTCCAGCGACGGCGTTCCAAAACCTGTCCGACTGTCCGACAAGAGTCCGCGGCCCGGCAGGAGCGGGCAGCCCCTCCAGCGACGGCGTTCCAAAACCTGTCCGACTGTCCGACAAGAGTCCGCGGCCCAGATGAACCAGCAGCCTCCCGGCTGCGGTGCGCCAAAACCGGTCCGACTGTCCGACAGGTTTCGGCGGCCCAGATGAACCAGCAGCCTCCCAGCCGCGGTGCGCCAAAATCGGTCCGACTGTCCGACAAGAGTCCGCGGCCCAGATGAACCAGCAGCCTCCCGGCCGCGGTGCGCCAAAACCGGTCCGACTGTCCGACAGGTTTCGGCGGCCCAGATGAACCAGCAGCCTCCAGCCACGGTTCTCCAAGACCTGTCCGACTGTCCGACAGGTTTCCTCGGCTCGGGCGGGACGAGGTCCCGGGCCCCGGTTCTTCAAAACCTGTCCGACTGTCCGACAGGTTTCCTCAACTCGGGCGGGACGAGGTCCCGGGCCCCGGTTCTTCAGAACCTGTCCGACTGTCCGACAGCTTTCCGCTGCCCGGATGGTGCGGCCGACCCCAGCCACGGGCCCCCGAGCCTGTCCGACTGTCCGACAGGTTTCCTCGGCTCGGGCGGGACGAGGTCCCGGGCCCCGGCTCTTCAAAACCTGTCCGACTGTCCGACAGGTTTCCGGAGCCTGGCTGGCCCGAAGGCTCCCCACCACGGACCTCCGAACCTGTCCGACTGTCGGACAGGTTTTTTCGGTACGCCTCCGACGGGGGGCTGGCCGGACTCTCGCCTTCGCATCCGCAAGGACAGGGGTCATGTCCGGAGGCTCAGGAACGGGGCTCCGCGCCCGCACCCGGCGCGGCCCCCCCGATGGGAGCTCGCCGTGCGCCTCTGAAGTACCCGTACTTCGCCATCAGCGGCCACGCGAGCGCCACGGTGAGCGCCTTCGCTCCGGAGGCCAGTTCCCCCTTCCACGCGTCGTCCTCGCCGCGCAGGAGCGTGGGACCACTGCGGAAGCGGTCCGGGTTGCCGGTAACGGTGTGGTTCTTCCCCAGCATTACCGTGCGACCCTTCACCGGGTTCTGCGTGCGTGGCACGCCCGCCAGGTCCAGCACCGTGTCCACGGCGCGGTCCGGCGCGGCGATGAAGTCCTCGTATCGCAGGAAGAGCGACTGCGCGGGGAACCTCCGCGTCACCTCCTCCGACGCGGCGTTGAAGCCCAGCCAGTACGCAGTGCTGCGCGCGGCGGACATGGGGACGACGTACTGCTTCGTCTTCGTCCACGAGTGCGTCACCGCGCGCGGATCACGCACCAGGTGCAGATACAGCGGCCGGATGCCCTCCACGCGCGGCAACAGCGCCGCCTCGGACGGGAACTTCCCGCTGTCCACCAGCACCGAGCTCCCCGTCGCCCTCGCGATGGTGCGGTACGTCCGCGCGAGGAAGTCCGCGTGCGATTGGAGCGCGTGCGAATCCCCCGCCTCGTCCAGCACCCGCAACGTGTGCCGCGTGCGCACGGCGGCCTGCTGCCTGAGCACCACCTCCGCCGCATGCGCGCGCGGCGTCAGGCCCGCCGGCACGTCGGAGGTCAACACCGTGTTCCAGATGCCGCACTCCAACAGCTGCTGGCCGCAGCCGCACAACGTGTTGGAGCCGTTCCCGTACGCGTTCTTCCAGAGGAAGCTCAGCTCCCCCACGTGGAAGAAGCCCGGCACCTCGTTGAGGACGTTGCCCAGGATGGTGCTGCCGCTGCGGCACCAGCCGGTGATGTAGAGGACCGTGAGCTGCGCGCCCTCGCCCTTCGCGCTCGCGGAGGCCATCAGGTCAGCGACGCCACGAAGAAGTGGGTGGGCAGGTGCACCGCGAGCGTCGTGTAGACCTCGCCGTAGGCGGCCAGTCCCTCGCGCGGGAAGATGCCCGGCGGCGGCTCCGCGAACCGGATGACCGAGCGCTGGCTGTCATACAGCGTCGCCGCGGCGGTGAAGTCCCCGACGATGATGGTGCCCGGGTTCACCATGCGCGTGCGGCACAGGCGGATGCCCATGGCGGCCAGGTCCGACAGGAGCGACTGCTGGCCCACCAGGTGCTCGTAGAAGTCCAACGAGTTGATGACGATGCCGTCCGCGGACCCGCCCATCTGCTCCACCTGCGCGCAGGCGTTGAGCAGCGAGGCCACCGCGTTCTTCTTCGCCGGCAGCCGCACGATGCCCGGCGTGTGCAGGAGGCCGCGCACGCCGTCCCCGCCCTTGCCGATGCACAGCGCCTGGTTCTCCGCCGTGTTCAGCCGCACCAGCAGCCGGAAGTCGATGAACTGCGCCAGCGACTGGGAATCCTCCAGCAGGTTGCGCGGCACTTGAATCCACGCGCGCGTGGGCTTGAGCGCCTGCGTGTCCTGGTGGAACTCGAAGCCCGCTTCCGGGCGCAGGTCCACGTCCTGCACCGGTCCGGTGGGCTTCGCCTGGGGGTGCGTCTCGTACCAGAAGGGCACCGGATCGCGCTCGGCCTTGGCCGTCTTGAACATGCCGCGCACCGCGATGCGCGGACGGCGCTTGAAGCCGGGGAATGCGTCCACGATGGAGTTGTCGTAGTCCACGTGCGCCTGCGTGCCGTGCTTCTGGACCGCCGCCGCGAACGCCGCGCCGGGGGACAGTGACGCGTCCGCCTTCGATTTCGTGCTCAGGATGCTCATGGGGTGAGGCTCCTCGGAGTCAAAAAGCGGGAGTCAGACAGCGGTCTAGAGCGGATGCAGGCCGCGGAAGCCCAGCCCTTCCGTCTCCGGGCGGCCCAGCATCAGGTTCAGCGCATGCACCGCCGTGCCGGCGGCACCTTTCACCAGGTTGTCGATGGCCGCGTTCACCACGATGCGGCCCCGCTCCGCGTCCACGTCCACCGACAAGTCACAGTGGTTCGTGCCCAGGAGCGGCCCGGGCTCCGGGAACGGAGAGAGCGACGCACTGGGGCGCAGCAGCCGCACGAAGGGCTTCTCGCGGTAGCGCGTGGCGATGGCGCGCACCACCTCCGACTCCTCCACCGGTCGCGCCGCGAACGCGTGCACCGTCGCGAGGATGCCGCGCACTCCCGGCACCGCCGTGGCGCTGAAGTGGATGGTGGGCTGCTGTCCGGTGACGCGCGCCACCACGCCCTCCAACTCGCCCGTGTGCCGGTGGCCCACCGGCTTGTAGCAGCGCAGCGCGTTCGCCCGCTCCGGGTGGTGCGAGGAGCGGTCTGGCGTGGAGCCGCCTCCAGACGAACCCGTCTTCGCGTCCACCACCAGCACGTCCGGACGCACGAGCCCCGCGTGCAGCAGCGGCAGCAGCGCCAGGAGTCCCGCGTGAGCCATGCAGCCGGGCACCGCGACGTGGCGCGCGTTCGTCAGCGCGTCTCCCATCCACTCCGGAAGCCCGTAGACGAACGCGGGCACGTCATCCGGGCGCGGGTGCTTGCCGTACCAGCGCGCGTGCCCCGCGGCGTCCAGGCGGAAGTCCGCGCTCAGGTCCACCACCCGCTCCGCCAGCCGCGACACCTTCGGCCAGCGCTGGAGCAGCTCGCCTTGCGGCATGCAGCTCACCAGCACGTCGCAGGGCTCCAGCGCGTCGTGCGGCGTGTAGCGCAGCGTCCCCACTCCGCGCAGGTGCGGATGCGGGAAGTCCAGGCGCTTGCCGGCGAACTGGCCGGAGGTGGCCTGCACCACCTCCACGGCCGGGTGCGCGAGCAACAGGCGCAGCACCTCGCCGCCGGTGTAGCCCGCGGCTCCCAGCACCGCCACGCGCACGCTCATCGCCGGGCTCCTCCGGCTCCGGACGCGACGTACTCCGCGATGAGGTCCGGCAGCGGGACGCCCGTCTCGTCGATGCTGCGCGCGAACTCCACGCAGTGGTTGATTTCGTTGACGTAGATGTCGCCGCCGCGCGTCTCCAGCAGGTCCACCGCCACCATGTCCCCGCCCACCGCCTCCGCCGCGGCCTCCGCCAGCTTCGCGTGCACCACCGGCACCTCGTAGCGCTCCGGCACGGCGCCTCGCGCGGTGTTGGTGATCCAATGCTCTGAGCGCCGCCTGAGGCCCCCCACCGCGCGGCCGATGACGTAGACGCGCAGGTCGTAGCCCGGCTTGTCCACGTACTCCTGCACCAGCGCCACGTGGTCCTGCGCGCCGCCGGTGCCGAAGCGCGTGGACAGCACGCCTTCCGCCGCGGAGCGCGAATCCAACCGGGCCACCATCCGGCCCCAGCTGCCCAGCACGGGCTTGGTCACCACCGGGTAGCCCTTCTTCTCAATCGCCTCCAGGCACGCGTCCTCGTCGAAGGCCACGAAGGACCACGGCATGGGCACGCCCTTCGCGGCCAGCGCGGCGCTGGTGAGCGCCTTGTCCCCACACAGTGAGATGGTCCTCGCGCTGTTGAGCACGCGCAGCCCCTTCATCTCCAGGAACGTGGCCAGGTAGCGCGCACGCGTGAAGGACATGCTGCGCATCAACACGGTGTCGGCCTCGGTGACGCGCTGCCGGTCCATGGACAGCACCATCCCGGAGTCCTGCACCAGGTTGACGGCGCAGTCGCGCCTGCGCAGCGCCTCGAGGAGGAGCTTCTCCTCGGTGCGCACGCGCGTATAGACGAGGTCGACCTTGCGCATGGCGCGGGGCTACTCCCCCCAGTCTTCCTCGACCTCGGGAGCTTCCTCGAGCCGCAGCGGGTTGACGCCCACCACCTCCAGCTCGGCGGAACAGCCGCCACAGGAGAGCACCTCGCCCACCATCCGGTTGCCGCCCGGCACCGGCTGCGCGCACAGCGGGCACTGCTCCGGCGGCACGGACTGCGTCATCGGGTTCGGGTTCTGGACCTGCATGTCAGTCCCTCCTCGTTGCGGATTCCACGGCAAACACCGGGGTTCTTGGGAGCACTCCCAGGATGCGCTCGGCCACCTGCCCGCCCTCCAGCCCATGCCCCTTGAGCAGGGCCTCGTGCGAACCGGCGCGCGAGTCGTACCGGTCCTGCAAGCCCACGCGCAGCACGCGCCGCTGCAGGTCCAGCGAGCACACCGTTTCGCACACCGCGCTGCCCAGTCCGCCCAGCACGTTGTGCTCCTCCACGGTCACCAGGAGCCGCGTGCGCGCCGCCGTCTCGCGCACCGCCTCCTCGTCCAGCGGCTTCAGCGTGTGCACGTTGAGCACGCGCGCGGAGACACCTTGTGCATCCAGGAGCTTCGCGGCATCCAGCGCCACGGACACGCCCACCTCACCGTGCGCGAGCAACCCCACGTCGTCGCCCTCGCGCAGGAGCGCTGCGCGGCCCAGTTCGAACGGCGGGCGCGGGATGTCCAGCCGGGTGACGCGGTTGCGGCCCAGCCGCAGATACACCGGTCCGTCGTGCTGGAGCATCGCGCGCGTGGCGTGCACCGTCTCCAGGCCGTCCGCGGGCGACACCACGGTGAGGTTGGGCATCGCGCGCAGCACGGCCAGGTCTTCGATGGCGTGGTGCGTGGGGCCAAAGAAGGCGCCCGCCACGCCGCCGTAGTCGCACACCAGCTTCACGTTGGCGCGCGCATAGGCCAGGTTCAGCCGCACCTGCTCGCACGCGCGCATCACGCCGAACGCCGCGAAGCTGTGCGCGATGACCGTGTGTCCGCCGTGCGCCAGGCCACACGCCATGTCCAGCATGGTGGCCTCGCAGATGCCCAGGTTGAAGTAGCGCTGGGGGTGGCGCGCCTCGAACGGATCGCCTCCGCCGCCCAGGTCCGCCTCCAGGAAGACGACGCGCGCGTCCTCCTCCGCGAAGCGCGCCGCCGCGTGCCGGAACACCAGCCGGCTGGACAGCTCCGGGTGCGCGGCGAGCCACGCCTCCGGCGTCCGGGCCAGGTCCACCGTCGACTCGAGCGACGCGCTCACTGGCCGTCCTCCCTCAGCGACGCGAGCGCCCGGCGCAGGTGCTCCGGCGAGAACACCGCGTAGTGCGGCCCCTTGCCCTTGAGCATCGGCACGCCCGCGCCCTTGCGCGTCCGCGCGACGATGGCGCGCGGACGGCCACCCACGACAGGCGCCTCCAGCGCGGCCACCAAGGCGGGCAGGTCGTGCCCGTCCACCTCCAGCGACTGGAAGCCGAACGCGTCCAGCCTCTGCACCAACGCCTCCTGCGACAGGATGGCTTCGGTGGGGCCGTCGTTCTGTCCGCCGTTGCGGTCGATGATCAGCGTGAGGCCGGTGAGCTTGCGGTGCGACGCCACCTGGAGCGCTTCCCAGTTGGAGCCCTCGCCCATCTCTCCGTCGCCGCAGACGACGATGGTGCGGTTGGGTTCCCCGCGCAGCACATGCCCGAGCGTCAGCCCCACACCCAACCCCAGCCCATGGCCCAGGCTGCCGGTGGCGAACTCCACGCCCGGCACCGCCGCGTTCACGTGACCGGTGAAGATGCTGCCGTCCGCGTTGTACTCGCGCACCAGCGTCTCCACGTCCACGAAGCCGAACTCCGCCAGCGCCGCGTAGAGCCCCGCCGCAGCGTGCCCCTTGGACAGGATGAGGTGGTCGCGCTCCGGTGACTTCGGCGCGCGCGGATCCACGCGCATCACCCGGCCCAGCAGCGCCACCAGAATCTCCACCATCGACAGCGAGCCGCCCAGGTGACAGCCCGACGGCGTCGCCGCCAGCCGCACGATGGTCCGCCGGATCCGCAGGGCCCGCCGGGGCAGCAACGCCAGCCCCGCATCCGACGCGGCGCCCGCAGCCCCGTCACTGGTGCGGGCAGGCACCACCGGGCCACCGGAGGCCGTGGGTTCATCTGGCGTCCGCGCGTCGCGCGACAGCCCGGGGGTCGTTGGATTCGCCGAGAAAGTCATGCCCGTAGCGTCGCTGTTACAGCCCCGGAATCCGGCTGTTGTGAGACACCCTAGGAAATCGCATCATGCGCCGTCAACGCGGATTTTCTCAAGATATAGACCTACAAGAAAAAACCGTCTTGCCCGGTAATCTCGCGGTGTTACACGCGCGGAAGGCCCGGCATTCCCCGGTTTCGCGTCACTCGGAGGAGACCTTCGCATGGGGCAGCGTTTCCATAACGCAGCGGCATTGGAGAAGGGTTCGGAGTACCGCCGAAAGGGTTGGTGGCGTGACACCACGGTGGTTGACGATCTGCGTCGCTGCGTCCAGGCGCACCCGGACAAGACCGCGATCATCGCCGCACGGTACTTTTCCAAGGACATCACGCGGCTGACGTACGCGGAGCTGGCGCGATACATGGACCGGTTCGCGCTGGGCCTGCGCGAGCTGGGCGTGGGGCGCGAGGACATCGTCGCGGTGCAGCTGCCCAACGGGTGGCACTTCACGGCGCTGGCGCTGGCGTGCGCGCGGCTGGGAGCGGTCATCGCTCCCATTCCGCCGGACTACCGGCGGCGCGAGGTGGAGTTCATCCTGGGGCGCACGGAGGCCTCCGTGTACGTGGGGCCCACGTCGTGGACGGGGCACTCACACCGGGACATGGCGCGCGACATCGCGGGAGTGCTGCCGTCGCTGCGCCACCGGGTGCTGCTGGGCAGCAACACCGACCTCCAAGCGGGCGAGCGGGACTTCGAGCGCCACTTCATCGAGCGCGAGTGGGAGAAGGAAGCGTCTCTGGAGGGAGTGGCCCCGGCGGCCGCGGACGACGTGTGCAACATCCTCTATACGTCCGGCACCACGGGTGAGCCGAAGGGCGTGGTGCACTCGCACAACACGAACTACGGCATCACGCGCGCGCTGTGCGACACGCTGGGCATCGACGGAACGGACGTGGTGGCGCTGCCGTCGCTGCTGACGGCGTCCACGGGGTTCACGTATTCGTACCTGATGCCCATGCTCCTGGGGGCCACGGCCATCTACATGGACGTGGGCGACCCGGAGCTGACGCTCAAGCTCTTCGAGGAGCACGGCGTCACGTTCACGTACGGCATTCCCACGTACCTGATGAACCTCATCGCGTTGCAGCGAAAGCGCCAGCGGAACACCTCCTCGCTGCGGCAGCTGGCCACGGGCTCCATCCCGGTGCCGCCGCACCTCATCGCGGCGGTGCGCGAGGTGTTCGGCGTGCGGCTGCACACGCTGTGGGGCATGACGGAGAACGGCGCGGTCACCATCACCCGGCATGAAGATGCACCGGACTGGCCCAGCCAGAGCGACGGGCGCGCGGTGGCGTGGATGGAGACGAAGATCGTCCCGGCGCTCGCGGAGGACGGCACGCCGTATCCGGATGGGACGGGGCGGCTGATGGTGCGAGGCGCCAGCCAGTGCCTCACCTACTTCAAGCGCGACGACGTGTACGCCGCGGCGACGGACGCGGAGGGCTGGTTCGACACGGGCGACCTGGCGCGCGACGACGGGCGCGGCGGCATCCGCATCGTGGGGCGGCTGAAGGACGTCATCTTCCGGTACGGGTACAAGATCCCCGTGGTGGAGGTGGAGTCCGCGCTGTACTCGCACCCGAAGGTGAAGGAGGTCGCGGTCGTCGCGCACTCAGACGACAAGATTGGCGGCGAACGGGTGTGCGCCGTCGTCGTGGTGCGCGAGGGAGAGGCCCCGCCCACGCTCAACGAGCTGCGCGACCATCTCAAGCAGCAGGGCATGTCCAACCAGTACTGGCCGGACCGCCTGGACCTCATCGACGAGATGCCCAAGACGGCCACCGGCAAGGTGCGCAAGTATCTGCTGCGCGACAGGCTGAAGCCCGCGTGAGCGGGCGGGAGGAACGGCCATGAACCCGAGCCCTGAAGAAGCCACCAGTCCCACGGACACGGAAGCGAAGCTCGCGGCGTGGTGGAAGGAGTTGCTGGGCGTGGAGGTCGTGCGCCCGGAGGACCACTTCCTGGAGATTGGCGGCAACTCCCTGATGGCCACGGTCCTGTCCAACCGCATCGAGAGCGAATTGGGCGTGGAGGTGTCCATGGCGGAGCTGTTCAACACGCTCCGGGCCGTGGCCACGCTGTGCGACGAACTGCGCCAGGAGCAGTCCGCTTGAGCCGAGCCGCCCCCTGAAGGCGGCCCCTTCCCCGC
>NZ_RAWF01000341.1:0-9172 GCF_003612075.1 Corallococcus sp. CA041A | reverse complement strand
GCCCTGCCTGCTCCACCAACCCCAACAGCCAGGCGGAGTCCTCGCGCAGCGTGGACTCGACGCCCACCACCAGCCCCCGGCCCACCTTCGCGGCCACCTCCTCCCCCAACGGCACCACGCCGCGCGCGTCCTCCAGGATGGCCGGCAGGGAGTCGTGCAGCTGCTCCGTGGCCGCCTTCACCACGCCTCGGGCCATCACCTGGGCGCGCTCGCCGGGTGTGTGGATTTCATCCGTGCGGGAGTGCGCGAACCGCACCACTTCGTCGAAGAGCTGGTTGAGGCGCTCCACGAAGCCATGGAGCGGCAAGCCTCCTTCGTTCCACTCCCGCTCCAACGCCTTCAGCGCCCCCTCCGTGGCCGCACCCGCCAGCAACTCGGTCGCTCCCGCCGACGCTCCCGGTTCGCGCTCAGCGGCTTCGTGCGCCATGCGACTCAGCACCGTGAGCAGGTCCTGGAGCAAGGTGTTCAACTGACCGTGGCCGTCGGGTACCTCCTCGCGCAGCCCGTCCGCCGTGCCACGCACCACGCCGGTCGCGATCTCGGTCGCCACCATGCGCTGCAGTGACAACGTCAGGTTGCGCAGCGCATCGATGGGTCCCGTGCGGCCCGCGATTCCCATCGGTACACCTGTCCTTTCAGAGGGGGTTCCCCTGGAGGATGAGAACTCCTGTGCACCGGGGCAATGACATCCAGCCACGCCCTCCGCACGCCACCCCGCTCCCCTTCCGGTTGTCCGCCGCCCGCCGCGCCCCCATCCCTACGCGCGAACACAAACACCGGAGCGTGCCTGCATGGCGACGAAGCCCGCGAAGAAGAAGCAGCCCAACATCCTGGTCATCTTCGGAGACGACATCGGCTACTGGAACCTCAGCGCCTACAACCTGGGCGTCATGGGCTATCGCACGCCGAACATCGACCGGCTGGCGAAGGAGGGCGCGCTCTTCACGGACTACTACGCCCAGCAGAGCTGCACCGCCGGCCGCGCGGCCTTCATCACCGGGCAGTGCCCCTTCCGCACCGGCCTCACCAAGGTCGGCATGCCGGGCGCGAAAGTGGGCCTCCAGCCGGAAGACCCGACCATCGCGGACCTGGTGAAGCCCCTGGGCTACATGACCGGCCAGTTCGGCAAGAACCACCTGGGCGACCGCGACGAGTTCCTGCCCACCGTGCACGGCTTCGATGAGTTCTTCGGCAACCTCTACCACCTCAACGCGGAGGAGGAGCCGGAGAACGTGGACTACCCCAAGGACCCCGCGTTCCGGCAGCACTTCGGTCCGCGCGGCGTGCTCAAGAGCAAGACGGACGGCAAGGGTGGCCAGACCGTGCAGGACACCGGCCCGCTGACGAAGAAGCGCATGGAGACCGTGGACGAGGAGTTCCTCGGCGCGACCCTGGACTTCATCGACCGCGCCCAGAAGGACCAGAAGCCCTTCTTCATCTGGTTCAACACCACCCGCATGCACATCCACACGCACCTGAAGAAGGAGTCCCAGGGCAAGACGGGCATCGGGCTCTTTCCGGACGGCATGGTGGAGCACGACGGACACGTGGGGCGGCTGCTCGACAATCTGGACCAGCTGGGCATCGCGGACGACACCATCGTCGTCTACACCACCGACAACGGCGCGATGACGAGCATGTGGCCTGACGGCGGCATGACGCCCTTCCGCGGAGAGAAGGACACCAACTGGGAGGGCGCGTTCCGGGCCCCGTGCGTCGTGCGCTGGCCCGGCGTCGTGAAGCCCGGCACGCAGATCAACGAGCTGTTCTCCTCCGAGGACTGGCTGCCCACGCTGGTCGCCGCCGCGGGCGAGCCGGACGTCGTGCGGAAGCTGCTGGAGCGCTCCGAGGACTCCGTCGGCTACTTCTCCTGGATGATCGACCGTGCCTTCGTCCTGGTGCCCGCACAGGCGATGGTGGGCCGGTTCCTGGCCACCTTCCGGGAGTTCCCGTCGCGCCAGCACCCGTCCAGCTTCTCCATCGACCAGGTGATGGCGACGATGGAGAACGGCGCCGCCCCCGTCCACTGAGGACGGCCCGCGGCGCGGAGGCGGGCGCTACGCCTTCGCGCCGCGCTGGACGGTGTTTCCAATCCATCTTCGCGAGGAAACACGCCTTGTGCGTCCCGGGAGTATGAGTCATCCAGGGCCCCTTCCCGGAACCTCGCGACATGACCGTCTCCCCTTCCCCGGACGTGCAGGACGCAGCCCCTAATGGCAGGCGCTGGCGCCGCGTCGCCCTGTGGGCCGTGGTGGCGGTGGCGGGGCTGGAGGTCGCCATCAACGTCGCGCTCAACACGGGCGTCACCCAGGCCATCATGGGCCGCGCGACGGACCGCACGCAGCTGACGTGGCAGCGCGCGTGGTGGCTGTGGCCCGTGGGCCGGCTCCACCTGAAGGGCTTCACGCTCACCCAGCAGGACTCCAACGTCTGGTGGAAGGTGGAGGTGGACGCGCTGGAGGCGGGCATGTCCCTCACGGGCCTGCTGCGCAAGCGCGTGGACGTGGACGGCATCGACGGACACGGCGCCAGCTTCCACCTGGAGCCGTCCGGCGTGCCCGAACAGCCGTCCGACTCGAACAGCAAGCCCTGGGTCATCCACCTGAAGGACGTCACGCTGCACCAGGTGCGCGAGCTGGACTTCAGCCGCGTGCGCTTCGTGGGCGCGCTGGACGTCACCGGCACGCTGAACCTCCAGTCCCGCGAACGGCTCCAGGTGGACCTGCCCTCGGTGCGCGTGGCCGAGGGCTTCATCGAAGTGGACGGCAACCGCGTGGCGCGGCTGGAGTCGCTCGACTCGCGCGCCCGGCTCGACGCGCCCTTCCAGGCCGACCAGGGCTACGACCTCTCCAAGGCCCTCGGCGGCCAGGTGAAGACGCGCATCGACGTGCTGCCGCTGGACTGGATCAACGACCAGCTGGGCGCGAGCGCCCCCGTGTCGCTGCGCGGCGGCGCGGGACGGGTGGACCTGGACGTGCGCATGGAGCGCAACACGCTGGAGCCGGGCAGCCAGCTCAAGGCCTCCGGTGAAGCGCTGGAGCTGCGAGCAGGCCCCGTCCGGGCCCGGGCTCCGTGGAGCCTCCAGGCGTCCATGGACGAGGCGCCGAAGGGACAGCCGTCAGGCTCGCTGCGACTGGCCTTCGCGCCCGTGCAGGTGTCGGGCCCCAAGGGCTACGACCTGGACGTGCCAGAAATCGCCCTCACCGTGAAGGCCCGGCGGCGTGAAGGTCGGCCCGGCCTGGACCTGGAGCCCGAGCTGCGCGTGGCGAAGAGCAAGCCCCTGGACCTGCGCGTGCTCAATCCCTGGCTGGGCCAGACGCTGGAAATCGACGCCGGCCACGTGACGGTGCGCAGCGAGGAGCCCTCCAAGGGCGCGAAGGCGCGCAACGCCCTGGAGCTGCGCATGGACACGAACCTCGTCTCCGGACGCATGGGGCCCAACAAGGTCCTGCTGCGCGCGGAGGTGGAGGTGGACGCGCGGCACCTGTCCTGGGACATGACGGAGCTGGGCTTGAGCGGGACGACGCTGCGGCTCAGGGACGTGTCCTCCAACGGCAACGTGCCCATCCGCGCCTGGAGCGGGAACTTCACCCTGCCGCGCGCCAGCCTCTCCCTGTCCCCCACGGTGCTGAAGGCGCGCTTCGCGAGCCAGCTCACCGACACGCAGCCCATCGTCGCGCTCATCACGTCATCCAAGAAGCTGCCCGGCTTCCTCACGTCCCTGCTCAACATCCCGAAGGTGGAGGTGACGGGGCAGGTGCAGATCGACGAGCGCGGACTCCAGCTGCGAGAGCTGAAGGCGAAGGGCGAGGGCTTCTCGCTGGAGGGCCACCTGGACCTCGTGCAGGGCGACATCACGGGCGCCCTGCTGGCGTCGCTGGGCGCGGTGACGGGCGGCATCGAACTGCGGCCCGGAAAGCATGACCTGCACCTCCTGAAGGCGACGGAGTGGTTCAAGCGCCAGCCGGTGCCCCCGTTCCGCTGAAGCCCCGTCACCGGGGAGGATGGGCCTGGGAGTCGGCGGGTCTCACGTAGGCCCGGAGCAGGTCCAGGTCGTCGTCCACCACCCAGGGTGTCAACGCGTTGGCGACAGCACCTCGTCCTCCGGTGGGGGGAAGGTGTTTTGCGTGCCCTCGGACGCGCAACCGTGCGACAAGGCGGGCCGCTGCGACACCCTTCGGAGGACGGCATGGCGGAGATGACCTACCGGACGGCGCTGGTGACTGGCGCCTCGAGCGGCCTGGGACGTGGACTGGCCCTGTGGCTGGCGAAGCACGGCGTGCGCGTCTTCGCGACGGGCCGGCGGCTGACGCACTTGCAGGCTCTCTCCGCGGAGGCCCAGGCCGCGGGCTGCGCGGTGGAGCCCATCGTCATGGACGTCAGCGCCTCGGAGGCCTCCCAGGAGCGCATCCGCGCCATCGACGCGGAGTGCGGCGGGCTGGACCTGGTGGTGGCCAACGCCGGCATCGGCGGGCCCACGCACGGCAAGCGCATGGACTGGGAGCGCACGCGCTCCATCATCGACACCAACGTCACCGGCGCCGCCGCCACGCTGTGCGCGGTGCTGCCGCAGATGGTGGAGCGCCGCCGGGGCCACATCGTCGGCGTGTCCAGCCTCGCGGGGATGCGGGGGCTCGCGGGCCACGCCGCCTACTCCGCGTCCAAGGCCTTCCTCGCCACCTTCCTGGAGAGCCTGCGCGTGGACCTCAAGGGCACCGGCGTCCAGGTGACGTGCGTCTACCCGGGCTTCGTGAAGAGCGAGCTCACCGCGAAGAACACCTTCCCCATGCCCTTCCTCATGGAGACCGAGGACGCGGTGGAGCGCATGGGCCGCGCCATCTTCACGGGCGCCGCGGAGGTGAGCTTCCCCTGGCAGCTGGCCACGCCCATGCGCTTCTTGAAGGTCATGCCCAATCCGCTGTTCGACGCCACCGCGCGCCGGTTGAAGTGAGCGGAGGCCCTCCCATGACGACCCCTTCCTTCGCACAGCGCTTCGCGAAGCTCGCCGACGAGCGCTCCCCCTTCTGTCTGGGCCTGGACCCGTCCCGCGACGTGCTCGCCCGCTGGAACCTGCCGGACACGGTGCAGGGCCTGTCCGACTTCTGCGACCGGCTGGCCGACGCGTCCGGAGAGACGCTCGCGGTGGTGAAGCCCCAGAGCGCCTTCTTCGAGCGCCACGGCCCCGAAGGGCTCGTCGTGCTCCAGCGCGTGCTCAAGCGCTTCCGCGCCGCCGGCACGCTCACGCTGCTGGACGTGAAGCGCGGCGACATCGGGTCCACCATGGACGCCTACGCGGAATCACTGTTCGGCAAGGGCAGCGCCTACGACGTGGACGCCGCCACCTTCACCGCGTACCTGGGCCTGGGCGCGCTGGCGAAGACGGTGGAGCGCGCGCGGGCACACGGGGCCTGCGCCTTCGTGGTGGTGCGTTCGTCCAACCCGGAGGGCGTGCCCGTGCAGAACGCCGTGGGCGGCGACGGGCGCACCGTGGCCCAGGCCGTGGCGGACGGCCTGCGCGAGCTGAACGAGAAGGCCGGCCCCGGAGTGCTGCCCGCGGGCGCGGTGATGGGCGCCACGCTGCCTCCGGCCGACCGCGACGTGGTGGAGCGGCTGGGCGGCGCGCTGCTGCTCACGCCGGGCATCGGCTCGCAGGGCGCGGGCTTCGGGGACTTGCCCAAGCTCTTCTCCGGCCGCGAGCGGCAGGTGCTGCCCACCGCCGCGCGCTCCGTGCTGGAAGCCGGCCCGGACGTGGCCGCGCTGAAGAAGGCCCTGGAAGCACATCAGGCGCCCTCGCGTACGTTCCGCGAAGGCGCCTGAAGGGCACTGCTCTCAAGGCTGAGTCGACGAGGCGCGCGGGCTACTGCGCGCCCATCATGAACTGGTCCACGCCGACCTGGTTCTTGTCGGGCACGGCCTCCTTCGGCTCGGTGCCCTTCTTGAAGAACATCAGCTCCGCGCCCTTGGCTCCGGGGCTGGACACCTTGCCCGTCTTCTTGTCGATGTAGAGCCGAGCCAGCTGCATGGACTGCCAAGGGTAGAACTCCGACTGGGGCCGGCCCTCCAGCGCGCGCTTCATGTAGTTGAGCCAGATGGGCAGCGCCGCGCGGCCACCCGTCTCATAGCGGCCCAGCGGGTGCGGGTTCAGGTCGTAGCCCACCCACGCCACCGTCACCAGGTCCTTGGTGTAGGCCGCGAACCACGCGTCGAAGGAGTCGTTCGTCGTGCCCGTCTTGCCCGCCGCCGGCTTGCCCAGCTTCTGCGCGGGACCGCCGGTGCCCTGGAGCACCACGCCGCGCAACAGGTGCGTGAGGATGAAGCCCGTCTCCGCGCTCATCACCTGCTCGCCCGGCTCGAAGAGGCGCGCGTAGCCCGCGGCCACGCGGTCCTGGAGCGGGGCCCACGCGTCGTCGAACGCGGTGTGGTCCTCCAGCGTGCGCCCGAAGCGGTCCTCCACCTTGCGGATGAAGTACGTGGGCTTCTTGCGGCCGTAGCGGTTGAAGGTCGCGTACGCGCTGGCCAGGTCGAACGGGTACACGCAGGACGAGCCCAGCGCCGCGGAGAAGTCCATGTTCATGGGCGTGGTCAGGCCCAGCTTCTTGGACCAATCCGACATGTTGTGCACGCCCACCGCGCCGAACGTCTTCACCGCGGGGATGTTCATGGAGTTCACCAGCGCCGTGCGCAGCAGCACGTCACCCACGAACTCCTCGCTGTAGTTGGCCGGCTTCCACGACACCTTGTTGTCCGGGTCGTGCTCCACGATGGGCGAGTCCACGATGACGGTGGCCTCCGTCCAGTTCAGCTGCTCCAGCGCCGCCGAGTACACGAACGGCTTGAAGGACGAACCCGGCTGACGGCACGCCTGGAACGCGCGGTTGAACTCGTTGTCGTCGAAGTCGTAGCCGCCCACCATCGCGGTGAGGTACTGGCGATGCGGGTCGATGGAGACCAGCGCGCTCTGCGCCTCCGGCGTCTGCTCCAGCCGGAAGAGCTTCACGCCCTCCTCGGGGATGTCCTCCGCCAGCTTCTTGTCCCACTGCTCCTTGTCGTCCGTGAGCTCCTTCTTCACCACGTTGCGAAGCACCACCACGTCACCCACCGCCACGGCCTTCTTGACGGAGGTGATCATGCTCGCCGGGTAGTAGCTCTCCGGGTTCACCTTGCGCGCCCAGCGCATGCCCAACAGCGGCAGCCGGCCCTGGTGCGGCCCCACCTGCACGTCCGCGCCCTTGCCGTCGTCGTCGATGCGGGTGACGACGCCCATGTAGAGGCGGTTCTCGACGAGCTCTTCCTTGCCCATCGCCTTCTTCGCCTTGGCGATGAAGGCGCTGCGCTCAGGCTCGGTGGCCAGCTGCATCACCGGACCGCGCCAGCCCTGGCGCTTGTCCACGGACATCAGGCCGTCCAGCACGGAGTCCTGCGCCGCGCGCTGCCGCTCGCTGTCCATGGTGGTGAAGACCTTGAGGCCCTCCTTGAGCAGCACGGGGTTGCCGTAGCGGTCCACCACGTCCTTGCGCACCTGCTCCACGAAGTACGGGGCGAACTCGTGGAAGACGTCCTCCACCGGGTACACCTTCACGGGCTCCGCGTTGGCCTGATCATGCTCGGCCTTGGAGATCATGCCTTCGACCAGCATGCGGCCCAGCACGTACGAGCGGCGCTTCTTCGCGGCCTCCGGACGCAGGAAGGGCGAGTAGCGGCTGGGCGCCTGGGGCAGGCCCGCGATGAGCGTCATCTCCCCCAGCGTCAGGTCGCGCACGTCCTTGCGGTAGTAGTTCTCCGCCGCGCTCTGCACGCCGTAGCTGTGGTGCCCGAGGAAGACGTTGTTCAGGTAGAGGTAGAGAATCTCTTCCTTCGTCAGCGCCTGCTCCAGCCGGAAGGCGAGGATGGCCTCGCGAATCTTGCGCTTGGGCGTCTTCGCGGTGGCCTCCTTGTAGCCCTCCGCGGAGATGAGGACCGCCTTCGCGGTCTGCTGCGTGAGCGTGGAGCCGCCCTGCACGCCGCCGGCGCGCAGGCCCAGCTTCGTCATCACCGTCTTGGACACGGCGCGCGTGGTGCCCAGCACGTCCACGCCGAAGTGGTCGAAGAAGCTGGAGTCCTCGCTGGCGATGAACGCCTGCACCAGCCGCTTGGGGATGCGCTCGTAGGGCACCACCTTGCGCCGCTCGTTGTAGAACTCGCCCGCGAGCACGGCGTCGTCGGTGTAGACCTCCGTGACGATGGGCGGCCAGTACTCGTCCACCTTCGGGATGGCGGGCAGCCCGTCGGAGAAGACGTAGTAGGCGCCCACGACGGCGAGCACGCCCGCGGTGGCGCCCATGAGGCCCAGCACGGCGACGAGCTTCATCAAGCGCAAGAGGATGTTGCGCTTGGGCGGAACGCCGTCGAGCACCAGCTTGGAGCGGCTGCGGTCAATCTTCGGATCGGCCATGCGTGTCGTGTCGAGTCCTGGGCTCAAGGCTTAGAGGAGCGCCGCCCGCTTCAGCACGTCCGTCAATTCGGCTGGCATGGGGGTCTCCACGACGACCCTCCTGTCATCCTCGGGGTGCGGAAATTCGATGCGCTCGGCGTGCAGGAACAGACGTTTGAGCCCCCAGCGCGCCCGCACGTCGCGGTTGAAGGCGAAGTCTCCGTACTTCTTGTCACCCGCCACCGGGTGGCCCACGGCGACCAGGTGTCTTCTTATCTGATGAGTGCGCCCGGTCTCGATGGTGCAGGAGAGGAGGGCTGCCTCGCTCGACTGGCGCACGACCTTCCACCGGGTGACGGCCTCCTGCATGTTCACTCCCCGACGGGCCTTGGATTCGGCCGTCTGCTGGTGCTCGGCGAGCGGCAGGTCGATGACACCCGAATCCCTGGGCATCTTCCCCTTCACCAGGGTCAGGTAGCGCTTCTTCGGGTGGCCGTGGGTGAAGATTTCCGTGAAATGCACCATCGCCGGGCGCCGCTTGGCCACCAGGATGACGCCGGAGGTCTCCCGGTCCAGGCGGTGGGCGGGTGAGGCGGTGAAGTCGTTGCGGGTGGCCTTGGGGCCCAGGTAGGCGCGGACGTAGTCCACCAGGGTGCCCCCGGTGATGCCGCTACCGGTATGGACGGCCATTCCGCTGGGCTTGTCCACGGCCATGAGCCAGTCGTCTTCCAACAGGATGACCAGCCGGGAGGGGTCTACCGG
>NZ_RAWF01000340.1:0-9225 GCF_003612075.1 Corallococcus sp. CA041A | reverse complement strand
GGGGATGCCGGCTCAGCTGATGGGGGGCAGCAACCAACCGACGGCGGGCCCACTTCTTGCGGCGACGTTCCCGTAGAGGGACGGTGTGCCACGACCACACGCGTGGAAGCATGCGTAACACCCACGGGGACTGCACGTCCTTCGGTGCTGCGCTACGATTGCCTAAATGGTGAATCGTGTGCCGTCCTCTCTGGAAAGGCGCAGTGCATACTGACGTCCGCTTGCCGGGGGGGAGCTACGCGCTGCGCGAGTGGCACAGCACTCGAAACCTGTACGAGCGGGAACTGGGTGGCCACGGCTTGCCCTGGTGGCTGCGGAACGAGCTCACTCGGCAGTTTCTGTGCAGCCGCTACATCGAAGAAGGTCCTAAGCGCGAAAGTAGCCTACGAAGCACGGGGGCCGAACGCTCAACGCACCGACTGGGGACCCGTCTTTCTCGCGCCCGCGCCTAGCTTTACGGTGTTGTCCTACGCCGGTGGCACCCTGCTGGATACCGCGATGACCGACGGCTCCGGCAATTTCTCCGTCGATGTCCCCTCAAGCCCCACTTCATCGGACTTCATCGCGATAGCGCTCGCCGCAGAAGATGGGAATGGTGGTCTCGCGTTCGCAGTCGCCAATCCAGGGTTTTCCGTAGCTGGGAGGCAGGACGTCTTCGCAACGAAGCCGAACCCTACATTGTGGGCCTACTCATTCCCCACCTCATCGATTGGTCCCTCCTCCACGCTTACCATCACCGAGGCCATGGGCTCGGGAGCAGCGCGCGTATACGACTACCTACGTTATGCGCACGCCGTGACATGGCAGCGCTTCGGTGGGCGTCCAGGGCGCCCGCTCATCGTCTGGATGGAATACGGCACAACCTGGAGTTGCGGTGCTTGCTTGGCCCCCTCCGAAACTCAAGTGTTTGGCTTGCGCTTCAGTGCACAAATGTGGATTCCAGCGGATAGCAATCAGAGCTATTGGGCAGATGCTGTCACGGGCCACGAGTTGGGGCATTGGGCGATGGCGAGCTACGGCACGAGTCCAGATGAAGGCGGGCCACATTCCATCGGAACGCCTACATTCCCCGGGCAAGCATGGTCGGAGGGCTATGCGACGTGGTTCAGTGCGAATTTGAGAAACGATAGCTATTATGTGGATAAACAGGGCGGCTCAATGTTCTGGGTGAACCTGAACACACGAGCCTATTCGCCTGGCAATCCCCCATGGTCACGTCCTTCGCCGAATCAGGGGCTCATTCAGTTCATGGATGAGAACGAGGTTTCCGCCATCCTGTGGCGTCTTTCTGAGTCCCGCGCATGGGGAACACCGGCCATTGACAAGGCGCTGTCATCTCACCAACTCAATGCTCCGCCCTTCACGCGCGGCTACACGCGCCATGAGTGGAAGATCAATCCTGACAACGGCCAATTCGTCAACATCGTCAACACGGGCAATCCGCGTCCGATGGTCGCCGATTTTCTCGACGCATTGGTGTGCGAAGGATTTCCATCTGCCGCAGTTGACGGCGCCACCGAACCAGCGACGGCCTACCCATATCCAAGTCGTGCCCCCATCTGCTCGGCTTCCAGTTGTAGGAGCACATGCGGCGGCTGTTGTCAGGCCGGCGTGTGCCAGCCCGGAAATACAGCGACTGCCTGCGGTGCAGTCGGCAGCGCCTGCGAAGCATGTGCGCCAGGACTGGCATGTGTCTCTGGCCTGTGTCGCTAAAAAAACAGACAGAGGCAAGATTGCGGCGGTGGACGCGAGCCCTTCTCGTCCTTCACGCAGAATTCCCCACACTCCCACGAAAGCGTCATGACCCGCCCCAGACTCCGCACCCTCCTTTGCTCAGTGTGGCTCCTCGCGGCCTGCTATCGCTCCGATGTGGCAAGCCCCTCCCATGCCAAAGTAGAACAAAATGGCCCGGCCACAGCCACTCCAGATGAACTCCGAAGCGATGGTCCACAGGCACCGGCAGTGGTGCGATTCGTCCTCCTCGATCAGTCGCCCTCTCGGATACGTCTGCGGGCCGAAGTCCGTAAGCAAGCCCCATTGGGCGTGCCGATAGCCGTAGAGGTGCGCGCACCTAGTGGCGTCCAGTTGGAGGAAGGCCCAGCCAATTGGGAGGTGCCACCCGATGTTCAGCTAGGCATCTATAGTCAGGACCTCGTGTTTCGCATCAAGTCGGCGCCCAGTGATGCAATACGACTCATCGCGCACGCGGAGGGCGCCGGCTTCGGAGTACATGCGACTGACGCCTTCCTAGTCTCTGGCAGCGACAAGTCGCTCGCGCGCGAGTCCGACCAAGCCGGCCCAATGCCTCATCCCACCGGGCCGGCGATCAAGGTGGGCGACACAGACTTTGGCAACACAGTCCCCAAGCACTGACTTTCGACGCACCCTGGAGTTTTCGGACCAATTAAGGCTTGAGAAGATTTCATCTCTAGCCCTATGACAACAGACATTGAAGAAGAGTCGGTGCAGCGAAGAGCGGATGGTCACCACCCCGCGCAAGGCGGAACGCTCGTCCGTGCCTGTCCCTGCCCTAAAATCTACTCGCTGCGTCAAAGGAGAGACAAGGCGTGCTGTCCCCACCCAAAACTCGGTCGCCGCGTCATGGGTGCGCCAATGCCACTTGTGCCTACCCAAAATTCGGTCGCTGCATTACAGGTGCGCCACGCAGCGGCTGCGTCGATGAACGTCTGCCGCGCAGCCGGTCTCGATGGAGGCTGGAGGCAGCATGTGAGTCTAGAGCACATAGCGGTGTTACTCCCCAACCCGGCAACTGCGCCACGGCCTCATTCGGCAGAGCATCAAGGCGAGTGAACGCGGCGCATGCCCATTATCTGTCTGACGAGGCGGGCGCTTGACACTCGGCAAGACCGGCGGTTGCTGGGCCTATGCCACCACGGCCGTCCGGGTGCCATGGAGAGTCCGGAATGAATGAGGGGCAGTAACGCCAGCTGCGCTCCTGCTGAAGACGCAGGGGCGACGGCCAATTGCCGTCGACCGGACCACTTCCGCGTGCGTCTGCCCCACTCCGCGAATCTGACGCACGAACCTCCTCCACTGAGCAGTACTGACGGACACCTCTCCAAGTTTCCATCAAGCCTACGGTAGGACCTACGCCATAGGCTTAACATGACTTGTGTGCCATATAGATTCAGGACGGAGGAGAGCCGATCCTGTCAACAAAGCAGGTCGAGGTAGCGACACTGGAGGGGGAAGGTGGCATGGACACAAAACGCATAATCCACGACTATGTTATCAGGTCGCGGTACATGCGGCACCTGACGCGGATTCTCTCAGGTTCGGCTGGTTCGGCATCAACGGACTCCATTCCCCGAGTGATTGTCCAGTTTTGGGACTCCCCGTCGGAGATCCCTATTGATGTGCTGGAATGCATGAAGAGCTGGGCGACGCTGGAGCCGCTGGGCTTTCGCCGAGAGGTTTACGGGGATGAGTCGGCGCGTTCGTTCATCGAATCCAGGTACGACGATGTGTACTTGGCTGCATTCGATGCGTGCCCACATCCGGCGATGCGCAGCGACTACTTTCGGCTGTGTTATTTAGCCAAGAACGGCGGCATGTACGTCGATGCAGACGACGTTTATCAAGGCGCCGACTGGACGCCGCTCTTCCGGGACTCCCGACTTCGGCTCCAGGCTCTGTGCTACGACTCCGCGACCGACACGATGGTGGACCCAAGCCATGCAATATCGGTCGATGACGCGCCCGTGTCGTGGATTCATTACGTCAACAACACGCCGATCATCGCGCCGGCCAGGCATCCAGTTCTCCTTGAGGCGCTCCAGGCAAGCACCGCGGCGATCTGCGGCCACCGAGGTGGTCCGCTCGATATCCAGTCAATGACAGGGCCGGGTAACCTCACGGTGGCGCTTGCCAACTATGCCATAGAGCAAGAACGACTTAGACTGCCAATCGACGTCGAGATCTTGTGTGATTGGGAAACCATCGCCGTGACTCAGTGGCCACTAAGCTACCGCAACGATGCACGAAACTGGCGCCTGTGGCGCCAGGACAAATAATGGGCTTCTCGGAAGCCAACCATTCCAGGCTCGGGGCACTTACGATTTCGGGCGATGTTGCTCGACGCCGGTATGGTCCCCGCTCCCCCCTCCCGACGACGAGCAGAAACCTCTTCCCGTATGAACACTACATCCTTTTCCGGATTCTGGCCCGCCCTACATGCCCATGCCCGCTACTGGACAAGGCGATTTTTCGCGCAACTGAGTTCCACCGCGTTTTCATCGAGGGGCGAAGGAAAGGGGGTGATCGAGCGAATCTACGTCATTAACCTCGACCGCGCGCAGGACCGTTGGTCCGCTCTAAACCGTGAACTCGGTCGGCTGAAGGATGGAGAAGGTCGCCCGCTCAGCGCGATCTCAAGACGATTCTCAGCGATTGATGCCCGCTACATCGCGGGCCCACCGCCGGCGAACCTGCTCGAACCGACGTACACGCTAGCCGAGCAACTATTTGTTGCCCCCGAGCCAAAACTCACGGTCGACGACTTTGCCCGGGCGACACGGATAGCCATGACGCCGCAAGAGATCGCGGTTGCTCTCTCTCATATTTCAGTGTGGAAGCTGATCGCAGCCAGCGACGCGCCCTACACACTCGTGCTTGAGGACGATGTGTACGTCACGCGGACGTGCATGTCCGTGCTAGATCGTGCATGGAACGAAATGCTATCGGCTCAAGCCATTGATAATGCCGTCGACCTAGTTTATCTCTCATACAAGGAAACCGGCGAAGGGAAGACTCAAACTCACACCGGCTCAGCACTCCGACGACCTACGCGAGGCCTGTGGCAGCTCTCCGGCTACGTGCTCTCCCGCAAGGGTGCAGAAAAGCTCTTAAGCCTGTTGCCAGCTCACGGGCCGATTGACTTGTGGATCAATCTGCAGTTCCGCCACCTCTCGGTTCGAATGACCGAGCAATCTGTGATTGAGCAGCGAGCCGGAGTAACATCGAGCAACTCCTACTCAGTCCTGCCAGTCTTATCGAAGGTAGGCGCAATCCAGCACGAGACGCCTCTGCTCGCTCGGCGTCGGTCAACGAAGGGGCCGCTCGTGGCGGTCGGCATGCCTGGCACAGGACTATCCACAGTAGCGGAGGCACTGTCGGTCCTCGGGTTCCGCTGCATCAGCGACGTTGCCGATATATGCCCTGATGAGCGTGAGGCACTGCTTCGCGGACGCCGAAGCCGGACATTCGACGCTTACGTAAATATCGGCTCGCTAGGTCCGAGCGAACTCAAACGCATCAGCTCAAATTCGTCACTGAGTCTCATCGTCACGACTGGTCCAAGCAGCGCGACGGGCTCGCCCGCTGCTCTCAGCGCACTTGGTGAAGCCATCGATTTACCTCCGCACCGATGTCTCGTTCTTCCGGTCGACAATCCCGATCCATGGGAACGACTCTCTCGGTTCCTCGATTGCGATTACCCAACCCATCCCTGGCCTCACCAGCTTGAGCAGGGACAGCGACGCGTCATCGCGTCCAACATGGGCGAGCGCATGGCTCGAACGGGACGGCGCCTGACTTGGGACACCTCCCCCTGGATCGTTGGCCACACTGACTCGCACGGAGTCGCGCTCGACCACACGATTCCTCTCAGAGAGGTCGGTAACGATGACAATGACAGTGCGATGATTGACTGGCAAACAGGCGCCCGACTTGACGACAGCGAGTGGTATCTCCGTAACGACACTTTCCCAAGCAACAGAGCCATATTCCAGCCCGACAATGTCACACGGCGGAGCAATGGTCCAACAACGCTCACGCTCCGCCGCGAGTCGAGCAGAGTTCGGGACTTTACTGGTGCGGCAATCGCGAGTCGTCAATACTTCACATACGGCACGTTCGCCGCAGACCTTCGCGTGCCATCCGGCTCGGGTCTGGTGTCGGGACTTTTTCTACATCGCAATGGTCCTCGCCAAGAGATTGACATCGAGTTCCTCGGCCGAGACACCACCCGAATGCTCGTCAATGTCTTCTATAACCCTGGGATTGTTGGGACGAGACTGGAGTACGGGTATCGGGGTACACCAGTCCTCATTGAACTCGGCTTCGACGCAGCCAAGGCGTTCCATCACTACGAAATTGAATGGCAGCCCGAGTGCATCCGGTGGCGCGTCGACGGCGTCACCGTGCATGAACGATTCCCCTGGGGCCCGACACCAATCCCCAACCAGCCGCTAGAGTTCAATGTAAATCTTTGGAACAGCGAATCGATCGAACTCGCAGGAGTTCACGATGAAGAAGCACTTCCCGCGATGCTCAAGGTTGCTTCCTTGTCGGCTCGCTCCCGCTCCGGGACGCCACGACACTTACAAAGAGCGGTGGGGACATAGCATGAAGCGACGCGTCTGGAACTCAGGCTACGACATAATGGTTGCGCCTGACTGGTACTCGGTCGATATGGACGCGCAAAGCCTCGTCAAGCAGTGCGTCAATGCGAGTGAGCGAGGCGCGCGGGCTTCGCGCGTCCCTGCTCGGCGAGGAGGTCCGAAATCATCGCGAGGCTCATGGCCACGCCAAGTCGATGTGGAGAAGCGGGTCCGCGGACATCTCCACCTTCGCGGTGCGTGCCTCGCGGAAGGCCTCGCCCAACACGCCGATGTCCGGGGCAGCGCGCGCCTAGCCGTCCAGCCAGTAGCGGCTTTCCGTCTCCGCTCGTAAGTGGCTCTGCACCCAGCCGGCGAGCATCGGCATCTGCACCTCGACATTGCGGCGTGGCAGCTTCGCGCCGCGCGCGAGCATCGCACGGAGGAAGCCATGGACGGCACTCGCGCGGACGGCGCGTGCGTAGGCGAGCTGCTTGTCGCTGACGGCCTTGAGGGGCGGCACCTCCAGCCCGTCCACGGTGAGGACCACATGCGGCAGGACGACGTGGACGCAGCCCGCCTCGAGCTGGTCCGCGAGCGCGTCAGCCGCATCACGCCGCTGGGCCACGCGCACGGCGCGGGCCGAGGTGATGCCGAATCGCTCTTCCAGGACCTGGAGCGTGGGCCCTGTCGTGCGCGGCACCTGCTCATCCACCCCGAGGACGGTGGCGTGGAGGACACCGTCCTCGTCCGTCACGTCGACGTAGGCGTCCCGGGCACGCCGGGCACTCGCGACGCTCCGCACGCGGTACAGCCCCGGCGCCGTCACCCGCACCGTGGCCGTGCCGCTGCCCTGGCGGTTGAGGTCCGCCGTCCCACGCAACCACCGCACGCGCCACTCAGCGCCCGCGGGCTGGAGCTCAGCGACGCCGCCCCGCCGCTCGTGGACGAAGACCTCCACCGTCAGCTCCCGCCGGCCGTCGGCCTCCTGCTCCACATCCCGCGTCAGCCGCATCCACCTGGGGGGCCTCCTCCGTCAGCAGTAGGTGTCGGGCGCGGGCAGGGCACTACCCCGAGGGAGGTAGGCGTCAGCGTTGAACGCGATGGACAAGCGAAGATTGGCCGGCAGAATCAGACGGTGTTGACTCGAGTACCCGTCGAGTCCCTCCACTATGCCGAAATTGGGCGAGCTGGGACAAAGGCCGGGCTCTCAAATAGAGTTCCTCACATGGCCGACCTCACGAAGACTGACTTGAAGAAGCTCAGCCGCCTAGCTGCTGCCCACATTACGGTGGAGTCCCACACCGGATCCGTTACCTTCAGGAGCGGATACCAATCCCCCGTTGCAACCGGCGGTGCCGCTCCCGAGGGAGCGCTCGCGAACAGCGGCACTACGGCCGATGACGTCCTAAGCGATGCGAGCTGGGTGAGACTCGACTCGAAGACAGGTCAACTGGAGATAGACGCCGAGGAGTTCGGACAACTCGCGGAAGCAGCCGAGAAGGCGATTACGCAGCGGGAGCCGCACGCGCCGTTGAAGGATATCGACCTCTATATCTACACCATCCCGCTCGCGCCCAACATCCAGCACAAGGAGGGCTGCATCGTAGTCCAGCCCACCTCGATGCACCTTAGTGATGGCACCAGCGCCAAGCACGTATATTGCCAGACATGCCACGCAGTCTTCGTTGGACGATAGAGGTGCTCGCCATCGGCAGGTAGGGCACGTCGCATCGGAAGTCGTGGGCCAGGCACCTAGCGCAAGTACACCACTACCAGGTGCCCCTCCTTCCCAATGACGCTGATTAGCTACACGTCACCGCTCAGTTCTCCCTGGACCCGTAGACTCTTGCCCGCCTCGGAGCAGGTGGCGTCGATGCTGACGCGCCACGTTGGCACGTCCGAGATGAACGTTAGAGAACCTGTCCATCTGGAGCATGCGAGTTCTGTCAATGAGACGGCGAGAGTGATTCCGTCGCGCGGGAGCGAAACCACACTGCCTACAGGAACCCTAGACCGGGCGAGAGTAAGAGCAACGCTCTCGTATGACTTCGTCGGACAGACGTTCGGAGTCGGCGACCGAATGAGTGTTACGCTGAGAGTCGGATCGGCGGAGCACTGACCAGTGACCGTCCCGTAGGTTTCCGTCGAGGGAAGCGCATAACCGTAGGTCTCTCCTGAGAATCCCGTTGAAGGAAGATTGAAGCGGATGAGGGGCTTCTCCGGCCGACAACAGCCCTTGTTAGCGCCACAATGCGTGGTGTGGCAGCCGACTGGGTTGTTGGCGGAGCCGCCAGTGCAGTCTCCAGTCCAAATCGCATCAGTGCCCGTCTTCGTGCACATCCACACTGTGCTACCTTCGCAGAAGGCTTGGCGAGGCTCGCAGATTTGAGCGCCACTACCGCTGGCTCCCACTGGCCCCTGCGGCCCAGGTGGGCCTTGCGGCCCAGCGATGCCCCGCTCACCCTGAGGACCTTGGGGCCCACCAGCGGGGCCCGCAGGTCCTGGCGGGCCAGCAGGCCCGGGTTCTCCACTGGTGCAGGCAGCAAGAAGGAAGGCAGCAAGGAGGACGGCACGCATGGATATCTCCAACTAGGTCAGTTGGCCTTGGTGGCAGCACTTCCGTTGTGCCTACTCAAATTTCGGTGGCTGCGCCATGGATGCGTCTAGGCCACTCCGGCAGCGCGTCACTGCGAGTGAGCAAGGCGCGCGAAAGGGCGTTGTCCGCCGAGGCGACTGCTTCCTCAAAGCGGGGGCCATTGGGCGTGACCCGGTTCCGTAGACAGGTTGGTTACGCGGCCAGCCTACTCGTTGTGGCCACTCGCTCGAACTCGATGGGGCTGAGGTAGCCCAGGGCGGAGTGGCGCCGCTTCCGGTTGTAGAATAC